>DATLUO010000033.1 GCA_035533075.1 Pirellulales bacterium
CCTGACAGCGAATACCCGTGCGCCGTTCGCCCAACCCGGTGTTCACGGTGTCGCGACTCCAGCCAAACAACTCTTCCACTCGCCGAGGATTGCCGTCGCAATACTTGATCGCCATCTCCGCCTGAAACTGCCGCCGCCGAAAGCCGGTCAGCTTCCGGGCTGCCGACTTGATCGTCGCCAAAACCGATTCCGTCAATTCGCTAAGCATCCGTCTCCTCCGTGAGACCGCAGGGCCCTCGTTTCTCTGCCGCCGCCCAACTATTTACCACAGTCCACGTTTTCACGGTAGGTTAATTTCTGCCCGGTGCCTAAGCGGCGGCTATTGCTCGCCAACTTTGTGTCAGCCAGAATAAAGCCCCCTGAGCGATTAGGGAGTTGTTTTCACCATCATTTCGCACGCCCACGTTCAACCATGAATCAGCGGTTCCAATGCTTCGCGGTCCTGTTGCTGATTGGCATTTGCCACAGCGCGCAAGCCGCCCCGCGTAACGTCGTGCTGTTCGTCACCGACGACCAAGGCCAAGACGCGGGCTGCTACGGCAACCCCGTCATCAAGACGCCCAACCTCGACCGGCTGGCCGCCGCGGGGACGCTGTTCAAATTCGCCTTCTGTACCACGGCAAGCTGCAGCGCCAGCCGCTCGGTGATTCTGACGGGCATGCACAACCATGCCAACGGCCACTACGGCCACGAGCACAGCTATCACCACTTCAGCAGCTTCGACAAGGTGAAGAGCCTGCCCGTGATGCTGAGCAACGCCGGCTACCGCACGGGTCGCGTGGGCAAATATCACGTGGCGCCGGAAGCAGTCTATCATTTCGACGAGGCATTGCCTGGCAACGCGCGAAGTCCGCTGGAAATGGCGGAGAACTGCCGGCCATTCGTGGCCGGGTCGGACAAGCCGTTCTTCCTCTATTTCTGCACGGCCGATCCGCACCGCGGCGGCGGCCAGGCCGACGAACTTGCACATCGGCCCGATCGGTTTGGCAATAAACCGGACGGCAAAGAATATCCCGGCGTGACGCCGGTCAAGTACGGTCCGAAGGAGGTTGTCGTGCCCCGCTTCTTGCCCGACACGCCGACCTGCCGGGCGGAACTGGTGCAATACTACCAGTCGGTCTCGCGCGTCGACCAGGGACTCGGCCGGCTGATCGCGGTGCTGAAAGAGGCGGGCGTCTACGACGACACGTTGATCGTCTACATCTCCGACCACGGCATTGCGTTTCCCGGCGCGAAGACGACGGCCTACGAGCCGGGGCTGCGATCGCCATGCATCGTGCGGAATCCCTACGCCAAACAGCGCTGCGTGGTGAGCGAGGCGATGGTGAGCTGGGTCGATCTCACGCCGACGATTCTCGACTTCGCCCGTGCCACGCCCAAGCAGGCGGCGTTTCACGGCCGTACGTTCCTGCCGGTGCTGGAAGAGGCCCGCCCCGACGGCTGGGACGAAGTCTATGCCTCGCACACCTTCCACGAAGTGACGATGTATTACCCGATGCGCGTGGTCCGCGGCCGGCGCTACAAGCTGATCTGGAACATCGCCCATCCGCTGCCGTATCCCTTCGCCTCGGACCTCTGGGAAGCGCCCACCTGGCAAGACATGTATGCGAAAGGTGGCGACGCGCTTTACGGCCGGCGGACGGTGGCCGCCTATATCCATCGCCCGCCGTTCGAGCTGTACGATCTGGAAAGCGATCCCGATGAAATACAAAACCTGGCTGCGGACGCCGGCCACCAAGAGCTGTTGGAAAGCCTGAAAGGCAAGCTCAGGGCGTTCCAAAAGCGCACCGGCGACCCCTGGCTATTGAAATGGGACTATGAGTGAGAAGGCTGGAATGAGTACCTCCGAGGCCAGGCCTCAAGCGGTAAGCGCCGTCGGCGTCCGCGTTGACGAGGATGCCTCTCGATGAAGACATCAGTGTCGACAACTTGCTCGCCGGCCAGGCTTCGAACGAAAGCCAACAGTCGTTTCAGAAGTGGCTTGTTCAACGCGCGGCCGCGGGCGCGCGCCGCCGCGGGCGATAGGACCGTTGCCCGTATACGAGGTTCAGGTGCGTTAATGCCGCCTCAAAGGATCGAGCGATTTCCCGCGCGACGCGATGAAATCGCGCACCAATTGCTCGTTGCCAAGCCATACCGCCAGGTCGGCCCCGAGCTCGGCAAACATCTCGCAGTGCTGCTCCAACAGCTCCTCTGCGGTCAGCGGCGAGGCTTCGCCCACAACGGGCAAGCGCTGCCGCCAACGGATCGAATCGGGCAGCCGCTGGCGAAGAAAGTCGAGCACGTCGAGCGCGGCGGGGCTCATCACGCCCACGGCCAACGAAAGCGAGGCCTCACGGGCTTCGGCCTTGTGCCAGTAGCCGTGCGGCAGATAGAGCCAATCCCCGGCGGAGAGCAGGCACCGCGAAAGCGGCATGATCTCGCGCTCGTAGCGCATGTCGCTCGGCAAGGCTTCCACCAGCGGCCAGGGGTTGACCGTATTTTTGCGCAGCGAGTATTCCTTGCTGCCCGCGGTCTGCAAAATAAAGACGTCCTCGGCGTCGTAATGCCAGCCGAAGCCATGCTGATCGGCGGGAGTGCAATAGATGTGAACGTCGACCGCGGCGCGAAAGTCGCGCTCGAAGCCGGCCGCCAGTTCGGCGATTTCGGCGTGACCGCGCTCGGCGTGGCGGACCAGGACCGTGTACCCATCGTCGAACAGTTGCCGAGCTTCCGTGGGCGAGGGATGACGGTTGCCTTCCCAGCGACGGCCCTCTTTCACGACCAACACGTCGGCGTCGGGCTGAGAGAGAACCGACTCGACGGTCGGCCAACTGCCAAGCTGCGTGAGGGCCGCGGCCCCGCGCGGCAGCGAAAACGGCTGCCGCAGAAAGTACTCGCCGATGAACTGGCGGAGCGGAAAATCGCCGAGAAGCTGTTGGATCATAGGGACGGCAAGATCGTCACGAAACAGAACAGGCCGCGGGGCCGCGCTTACGAGCTAGCGCTCTGTCATTCGTCGATTGATGGATGCAGTGGTAGGGTGGGACCAGCGAGCTTGCGAGCGCCGGCCCAGGTGACGCCGTAGTTGCCGAAGAGGCCGTCCACCTTGCACGCCGCAGTCGGACCGGCGGCGTTCCACGTCTTGTTGTTTTCCAGGCCGGGCGAGTTGGGATGATAAATGTAGTTATGAACGTTGGCGCAGTCGGCGTACCGAGTTCCTTCGGGCATCACGCTGCCGGCGCCCGTGGGGATGGTGAGGAACTGCAAGCCGACGTTGTGGACCTCGGCGCCTCCTTCGCTGATCGACCAGACGGGATACTTCTTCAACAGCGGATCGCTTTTCACGGCGCGGTACAGGTCGCGTTGCAGCTTGGCGACGGCCAGCCACGAAGGCGCACGGCCGCCGCCTTCTTCGTCCTGATACGTTACGCCCCAGTTGTTCGGCTCGTTAGTGCTTTCAAAGGCGAGCAGGGCATCGGCCGCCGCCAACTGCCGGGCGGTTTCGATGAGCTTCGCCAGATCGCTGCCGCCGTCGCGGACCGAGGCGTGGGTGGCGTCAATCTCCTCGCGCGCCCAGGTCTTGTCCTTCGGCGGTAGGTTGCCCTTGACCCTGGCCCACTGCACGGCCCACGTCGCCTTGCAGCGGTGAACCTCAAAGATATAGCCATCGCCCTGGGAATCGAGGAGCATAAACGCGATTCCGTCGGCAGGCTGATTGGCGTCTCCCCAGCCCCAGCCGTAATCCAGCGAGAGCGCCAGTTTTCTAGGGTTTTTGATTTCGGCAAACGTTTTGGAAAGCGAGCCGCTGGGCTTATTGGCGGCAAAACGGGCCAACAGCCCGGGATCGTTGGCGGCTGGCGTCGGGTAGCGGAACACGTCCCAATCGCCCTTCGGCTGCCAGCCCAGATCGGCGAAGTTGCCCTTGGAGAAATCGGTGTCGATGAACGTCTGCGCCAGGCAAACCGTTTGGGCGGTGCCTGCCAATATGAACAGTATCGTCGCTTTCGCGACCGAAGCTGCTTTGATCATGGTGCGATGGCCGTTAGAAGATGCCCAACTGGTCCCGCGCGTCTTCGGTCATGCGGTCGGGCGTCCAAGGTGGGATCATCACCAGCTTGACCTCGACTTGCCCGACGCCTTCGAGCCGCGAGAGCGCGTCCTTGGAGTTCTGGATCAACTGCGGGCCGGCCGGGCAGGCGGGGCTGGTCATCGTCATCTCGATCGCAACGTCCGACTTGCCTTCCGCCGCCTCGGCGACCGTGACGGTGTAGACCAGGCCCAAGTCGATGATGTTGATGAACAGCTCGGGATCGATGACTTGCTTCAGGGCTTCGCGAACGGTGTCTTCGTTGATGGGCATGAGCGTTACTTGGAAAGTTGTGTTGACGGACAGACATTGCCCCGTGACGATGGGTCAAGCATCACGCAAACATCGGCAGTGTCAAGGAGTGTTTGCATCTCTTGTTCCACGGGCAGGCTTCGTTTTTCCGGCTTTTGAACGTAGCCGCTGGAACTCGTCGTGCTTCTTCTTGATGAACTGGTTCTTTGGATCGTTCTTGCGAGCTTTCTCAAAATGCCTTGCCGCACGGGTGAAGTCGCCTGTCTGCTGTAGTGAAAGAGCCAGATAAAGGTGTCCCCATCCGTCGTGGCGGTTCAACGACAAACAGTGGCGCAGAGCTGCCTCGGCCAGGCCGAATTTGGCCAGATCGTAATAGGTCAATCCCAGCTCTCGGAAGGCAGCCGCGTATTTTGCATCGAGCTCGATTGCTTTTTGAAATGCGGCGACGGCGTCTTCGAGCCGCTTCTCGTGCCGATATGTGAGGCCCAGGTTCAAGAACGCCTCCGAGAACGATGGATCAAGCTCAATCGCTTGGCGGCAGTATTCCATCGCCGCAGCATACCGCCGCGTCTCGATCATAACATGTGCCAAGAAAACGTAGTAATGTGGGCTCTTTTGCAGAGCTAGCCTGGCTTGAATCGCTTCTTCTGCGCGTTGCCACTCGCCCACCTCGATATACGCCCTACCCAGCAAGCCGAGTGCGGCGATGTTTTGGGGATCGAGGTCAAGAGCCTGCTTGAACTGAGAAATCGCGCGCGTGTATTGCTTTAGCTCGCTCAGCGCGCTGCCCAACCGCCAGTGAAAAAGTGGTTCGCGAGGCTCGGTTCTGACCAGTTGTTGAAGCAAGCGTACGGCCTGCGTAGGCTTGCGGCCACGCAGCGCCTTATCGGCGGCACTGTATTTTTTTTCAAGCTCGCGGAAGGAGGCCGTTCCGACCTCACGGCTCGTTCTCGCTCGCTTTGCCTTGACGGAGACCCTCGAGCGCCTCTTTGCCAAGCTGCTCGTCTTCCTGCTTAGCTCGCTGCCTCGATTTCTTGATACTGTCGATTGGCTTCGGCTGACCGGCATCGTCGCCTTGCCGGCGCCTCCGCCACCGTCGCCGTTTTCGCTGCGCATCCTCAATCTCCTCAAATTGCTGCCCTGGATCCTTTGGAGGGTAAATCCTTCTTCCTTCTTCGCCATTATAGCATGGCCGCTTGGCTGCGACCGTCAAACATCGAGGACGAGCGGGCAACGTCAACGACGGATTCGCGCGCGATGGCCCTATTCACTCAACTTGACGAAGATTTCGTCCCCTTCCACCTTGACCTCATGCACCTTCGTCGGCCTCGTGGCGGGCATGGTCAAGGCGGCGCCGGTGCGGACGTCGAACTTCGCGCCGTGCCGCGGGCAGGCGATCATGTGGTCTTCCAGCTCGCCCTCGCCCAACGGACCGCCGTCGTGCGTGCATACATCGTCGATGGCGAACAGCTCGCCCCCAACGTGCAGGACGACCACCAACTGGTCGTCCACCTCGACCACGATCCGGCCGGGGTCGGGCATCTCAGAGAGTCGAGCCACGCGTTGAAAATCCATCAGTCGTACTTCGCTTTGTGAGCCAATCGGCCACTCGGAAAAATGCTTGTGCCCCGGTGCATTTCGCATCCAAAGGGATCCGCGGGCGACGCCTCCGGGATTCTCTATTGTACGCGGTTTTCCCGCATGGTGCAGTGCTGTTTCACTCAGGGCAAATTGCCGTTGCCGCGAAGCGGCGTGAAGCTTCGTGCTGTGGGGGCCGTGCCGGCCTTTGATATGCGGCGTAGCGGTGCTAAGCCGACGAAAATGGGTTTGCCACCATGAAACAGATCGCCACTCGCCGGAAGACGAAACCGATGCCGAAAAACCATCCGCTGGTGCTCGACGTGTCCGCGTACCTCGGAGAATGGGTCACGGTCGATCCCGCAACATACAAGGTGCTCGGCCATGGGGACTCGCCGGAGCAAGCGACAAGAAACGTCCTGCGGCTCGCTTTGCTTCTGAAGATCGATTGCCATACGCTTATTCCACGAGCGCCGTTCAATTGCAAAACCAGTCCCGGATAGCCGCTGGCCGGAGCCAAATGGCGAATGGCCGTGAAAGGCCGTCAAGACATTCACGAGAGTCAACCGGGCCGAAGTATCTGACCGAGATGCTCGTTGATGGTCCGGTAGACGTGGCCGGGGTTCTGGACGTCTCGTAGCGTGAAACGCATCGTGGCGGACTTCCTCGTCACCGAATCCGTTATCATCAGGGTAATTATCTTCCGGCGATCTTCTTCCAAATCCCACCACCCTGTCACCGTGGGCAGCGGATTAGGGTGCGTCTTGACGATATAACTGGAGCATCGCCTGGCGGCGGCAAGTTGCTCGGGCGCTTGCAGCAACGCCTCCGAATAGTCGAACGTCACGCTATCCGTTTCGGTAATCACGACTTCGCTCTTCGCCGCTTTCGCCCCGCTCTTGGTGGTCCGAGCGGGACGCGCCACTTTACCTTCAAGCTTCGTCCCGAAAGAAAAATCGTACCAACGATGGACGCGTGCGATGATGTCGTCGAGGGTCTCCTCGTTCAGAGGCCGACTATCGGCCTTTTCCCGCATCTCCAAGGCCATCGTCCCGTCACTGCGCTCAGCAGGCTCCATAACCCATGTATACCAGCTCTGCGGTTCCATCATCGTGAAATAGAAGAGCGTGGTGGGGTACGGGAACGGCCCAAAGCGAGCCATCCCCTGAAGCGCCGGCTCGAGCACCTTGTTCGCAGTGTCGGCGGTCACGGGCGAATAGGTGGCCCGCAGTTCCACGGCAAACTGCCTCAGCCCCGGTTTGTCAGAAAGGAGGGTGACCAGGTAGTCGATCCCGTAGTCGAACCCGCTCTGGTCTTGAACCAACAGGTCTTCGCGCCCAGAAAGGAGAACATTCGTCAACGCACGCGCCCGCATCTCCGTAAATCGCGCTCGTTCGGTAGCATGTTCCGCCATGGTTCGCACCTACATTTGGAACTTGGAATTCTTTGACCTGTAATTCAGCGTCTTCCAATATGAACGCACTTCGGCCCACAGGATGGCGAGAGTTTCCGTATTCACAGGATGCGCCGTGGGTATGGAGGAGATCGGTCCTTTAACGTTGCCGTGCATTGAAACGATGTATGCCTCGCCAGCGGGCTCGTCTACGCCGATCAGATAGGCAGGTACCGGGCATCGTACCATTGCTTGCACGTCCTTCGCCTTGACGCCCACTTTGAGATCGAGCGACTTCTTTGTCCTTCCTTTCCGGGTGGCTTTCGCTGAGACGAGGAAGTAGGGCGGCGTCTTGTCGTTCGTCACCAACTCAACCAGGAAGTCAAAAACTCCGCACTTCTCGCCGAGCGGGTGGGGATCGAAAAAGGGCAACGGCCGCCCGCAAAAATCGGTAAGCTTCTCCGCGACAATGAACTCGCCCCGCTTCCCAATGTAGTCCTTCGCGTCCGCCATACCATTCTACCCGATTGATTGAAGCCGCGGGAAGGCGTCGCCCAAACCTCCAGACCTCGTGACGGTGGTTACGGTTTGCTATTGGGCCGGCGGCATCATAATAGAAGAGGGAGAGCGTTAATCGTATTCCCGAATCCGACGGCCAATGGCGTGGCCCAGCGCCTCGCGGACGCTTTCGATCGTGATGCGGTCGAACACCTGCTGAAAGAACCCGGCCACGATCATCCGCACCGCCTCGTTGCGAGTCAGGCCGCGGCAGCGGGCATAAAAAATCTGCTGGTCGTCGACGCGGCCCGCCGTCGCGCCGTGCGTGCAGATCACGTCGTCGGCCTCGATCTCCAATCCAGGAATCGAGTCGGCCCGCGCCGTCTCGGTGAGAATCAGGTTGTCGTTGCGTTGATAGCCGTTGGTTTTTTGAGCGCCGGGATCGACCTTGATCATCCCGCGCCAAACGAGGTGCGAATGATCTTGCAAGGCGCCTTTGTAGAGCAGGTCACTGCGGCAATGGGCCGCCCGATGATGCTGCAATGTGTGATAGGAAAGATGCTGCTTGCCTTCCGTGAACATCGCGCCGTTGACTTGCGTTTCGGCCCCCTCGCCGGCGAGCACCACGTGCTGGTTGACTTTGGCCAAGCGGCTTCCCAGGGCGCCAATGGTCCACTGCAACGCGGCGTCGCGATGCACCACGGCCCGCTGATGCGCGAAGTGCCAGGTGCCGGCGCCCCAGTTTTGCAGGTTCACGTAGCGCAGCTTGGCGCCGGAGCCGACGACGATCTCGATCGAGCCGCAGTGCAAGCTGGCCTGATCGTCGCCGGCCGTTTCGGCCAGCACGGTCGCTTCGGCCCCTTCTTCAAGCACGATCAACGCGTGACTGAGATCAACCCCTCCGGAGGCCAAGCCGGAAAACATGTGGAAAGGCTTTTCGACCCGCACGCCGCGCGGCACATACACCACGGCGCCGCCCGAAAAACAGGCGGCGTGCAACGCGGCGAATTTGTCGGCCCGAGCGTTGACGACCTTGAACAGATGGGGCCGCAGCAGGTCGGCATGTTCGGCCAGCATCTCGTCGAGATTGCCAAACAGCACGCCCTGCTTGGCCAGATCAGGATCGACGTCGTCTTCCACAGGCCGACTGTTGAGCGACACCGTTCGACCGGCCAGATCGACGCTCTCCGTCAGCAGAGCGGGCGGCAGGACCAGCCCAGGCACAAGGTCGACCGGCATGCCAAAACGGTCGAGCCTGAACAGCCGGATGTCGGTGCGCATCCACTCTTCGTCGCGGCGAGAGGGAAGCTCCATCTTCTCGAACGCTTCCCAGGCCGCCGTGCGTGTCTCGCTCAGCCAGATCGGCTCCTGCCGGCTGCTCAAGAAGGCGTCGAAGGCGTCGCGGGTAAAACCGCTTGTAGCTACGGTCTCAGTCATGGGCGTAACGATAGGCGTCAGGAATCAGGCTTCAGGCGCCGGAAGCAGGTCCTGAAGCCTGACGCCTGACGCCTGAAGCCTCTATCCTACCGAACCCTCCATCTGCAGCTCGATCAGCCGGTTCATCTCGACGGCGTATTCCATCGGCAGCTCTTTGACGAGCGGTTCGATGAAGCCGCTGACGATCATCGTGCTGGCCTCGGCCTCGGAAAGCCCGCGGCTCATCAGATAAAAGAGCTGCTCCTCGCCGATCCGCGAGACACTCGCTTCGTGGCCGATCGACACGTCCTGCTCGTCGATTTCGAGGTAGGGATAGGTGTCGCTGCGGCTGCGGGGATCGAGAATCAAGGCGTCGCAAACGACGGTCGACTTCGACTTTTTCGCGCCCGGCTCGACCTTGACCAGGCCGCGATAGCTCGCCCGGCCGCCGTTCTTGGAGATCGACTTGGAGATGATGCGGCCCGATGTGTTGGGGGCCACGTGGACCAGCTTGGCGCCGGCGTCCTGGTGCTGGCCGGCCGAGGCGAAGGCGATCGAAAGAATCTCGCCCCGCGCGCCCGGCTCCATCATATAGACGGCCGGGTACTTCATCGTCAGCTTGCTTCCCAGGTTGCCGTCGATCCATTCCATCGTGGCCCCTTCGTAGGCCATGGCCCGCTTCGTGACCAGGTTGTAGATGTTGTTGGCCCAGTTCTGAATGGTCGTGTATCGGCAGCGGGCATGCTTGTGGACCGCGATCTCCACAACGGCCGAGTGCAGGCTTTCGGTGGTATACATGGGGGCCGTGCAGCCTTCGACGTAATGCACTTGAGCGCCCTCGTCGACGATGATCAGCGTCCGCTCGAACTGGCCCATGTTCTCGGCGTTGATGCGGAAATAGGCCTGCAGCGGGAAGTCGATCTTCACGCCCTTGGGCACGTAGATGAACGATCCGCCCGACCAGACCGCCGAGTTCAAGGCCGCAAATTTGTTGTCGGTGGAGGGAATGATGGTGCTGAAATACTTTCGCACCAGGTCGGGATACTCGCGGACCGCCGAATCGGTGTCGGTGAAGATCACGCCCTGCTTCGACAATTCTTCGCGGAGCGAGCCGTAGACGACTTCGCTCTCGAACTGGGCCTTCACGCCGGACAAGAATTTCTTTTCGGCTTCGGGAATGCCCAGCCGATCGAAGGTTTTCTTGATTTCGTCGGGCACTTCGTCCCAGGTGCGCCCCTGCCGGTCCGACGGCTTGATGTAATAAAAGATGTCCTGGAAATTGAGGTCGATCTTGCCGCCCCAGCGCGGCATCGGCTTGGAGTTGAAGATTTCCAGCCCCTTCAGGCGGAAGTCGCGCATCCAGCGAGGCTCGCTTTTCATCTCCGAGATCTGGCTGACGATATCAGCGTCGAGCCCTTTGCGGCTCTTGAAGACGTATTCTTTTTCGTCGGTGTGGAAATCGTACTTGTTGATTTCGCTGAAGCCGACGTCGGTTGCTAGGTCAGTGGCCATGATGGTTCGTTTGTTCGGTTCGGTAGTTATTGCCCGTGCCTATTTTGGATTTTCGATTTTGGATTTTGGATTGCTGGAATCCAAAATCCAAAATCTCTCAGGCCACGGCTTCGGTCAGTTTGGTCATATCGGCCTCATCGGCGGCGGCCTCGGGATGGGCCGCGCGAATGCGGTCGTAGCCTTGTTGGTGCAATTCCGCGGCCAGTTCCGGACCGCTGCGCTCGTGGCCCGGCCCGCCCGTCTCGACGATCCGGCCGCCCAACATCACGTGCGTGTAGTCGGGCGTGTTGTGCTCCAGCAGCTTGTCGTGGTGCGTGATGATCAGGATGCCCATCTCGGCCCCGCCGATCTCGGCGATGCTCTGGCTCGCCAGTCGCACGGCGTCGACGTCCAGGCCGCTGTCGGTCTCGTCGAGAACGGCGAACTTCGGCCGGAGCATCGCCATTTGCAGGATTTCGGCCCGCTTCATCTCGCCGCCCGAAAAACCCTCATTGACATAACGACGTGCAAATTCGGGGTCCATGCGGAGCTGTTCCATCTTGGATTTCAACTCCTTGCGGAACTCGCGCATGGGAATCAACTCTTCGCCTTCCTTTCGTTCGGGCTTGCGGACGTTCGTCGTGGCATGCCGGAGGAAGTCGGCCATCTTGACGCCGGGAATCGCCATCGGCCGCTGGAAGGCCATGAACACGCCTGCCCGCGACCGTTCGTTCGGCTCCATGGCGAGCACGTCTTGATCATTGAGCATGATCGAGCCGCCGGTCACCTCGTAACCGGGATGGCCCATGATGGCGAAGCCCAGCGTGGTCTTGCCGGAGCCGTTCGGCCCCATCAAGGCGTGCGTTTCGCCGCGGCGAATCGTCAGATTCACGCCGCGCAAGATCGGCTTGCCTTCGACGGAGACGTGCAGGTCGGTGATTTTGAGTGTATCGGTCACTGCTTATTACCCCGTAATTTTCTGATGATCGAACAGCGGTTGTTTCTCTTCCACGTCCACGTAGCCCGAATGATGCGGGATCGGCAATTCGTCGTCGATCTTCAACATGGCCCCGTTGCCGCTCTTCTGCTTGGCAATCTTGTGCCCGCGAATCTTGTCTTGAATCCGCATCAGGCCCTCGAGCAACGCTTCCGGCCGTGGCGGGCAACCGGGCACATACACATCGACCGGAACCACCAGATCGACGCCTTTGCACACGTGGTAGCCCCACTTGAAGTACGGCCCGCCGCCGACCGTGCAGGCGCCCATGGCGATCACGAATTTGGGGTCGGGCATCAGGTTGTAGAGTCGCCGCACGCGGCTGGCCATTTTGTAGGTCACGGTGCCGGCCACAATCATCAAGTCGGCCTGCCGCGGCGTGGCGCGAAATGCGCCCGCGCCGAAGCGGTCCATATCGAAGCGGCTGGCGCCGGCGGCCATCATCTCGATGGCACAACAGGCCAGGCCGAAGGTCATCGGCCAGATGCTCGCCTGTCGCGCCCAGTTGATCGCCTGCTCCACCGAGGTGGTGATCACGTTCTCTTCAAAACGGCCTTCAATCCAGGGCTTGGTCATGTTTCTCGTATCCGAAAATCCGTGTTGAATTAGTTAGCTAAAATTCCGGCATGCCTCCTCGGCATCCGACATCTGGAATAATTCGTCCGCCAGTTGGGCTAACTGCTCGTCAGTTAGCGGCGTAAAATCCAAGTCGTCCTCGTCAATCGATGGCGTCCGGACTCGAACTTGGAACTCCTTTATTGCCACAATCTGTTCCGCACGCGATAGGCGGTCGAACGATTCGAGCAACTGTTGAACTGCCGCAGTCATTATTCTCTTCACCGATTAAAACCGCCCAGTGTAACCTTTCCTCAACTCGTTTCAAACTGGCAGCAGGAATGCCCTTCCAGCCGGCACTGCGACAGCCTCAAGGGCGAGGCCAGCAGCTCGGCAAACAACATCTTTTCGACTGCGCAAATACCACGATCTTTCTCGGCAAGCTCCGGATAGGGGCAATCGACCACGGTCAGCACCGGCAGACCACCGTTCGAGGCGACCTCCATCGGCACACGCCGCTCGGCAAACAGATCCTTCAGCGATTCCATCTTGGCCGACGGCGTGGCGCCCTTCACACGGCCGGCGTAAAATCGGGCCATCGCACTGGCCAAACGCTGGAACAACCCCCGGCGGATTTCAGGATCTTTGACCGCGCGAATTTCATCCCACAGCATGATCGCCAAGTCGCCGTAATTGTTGCCGATCTGCCGACGGGCCTTTTCGGTCAGCGAATAGCGGTGGCTTGGCCGTCCGCGACCCGCTTTGGCCGCTTCCCGCTCCACCAAGCCCTGCGTCATCAGCCGGCTCAATCGCTGCCGTGTCGCAGTCGCCGTAACTCCCATGTCATCAGAGAGTTGCGACACATTCATAGCGCCGGTCTGCCGAAGCAGATCAAGCAGTTGGGCGTCGGATGTTTCGCTGACAGTACTCATTAGCCGCACTCGCTCAATTGGCTGAACTAAGGGAATCATAGCTATTAACACATATTTGGCAACCCAATATGCGAAAAATACCGCCGGGTGTTCCAAGGGAGTGCCGCGGGAATGACCTTTGCGGCTCCTGAATTTAGGTTTCCAAAACGGAGGAGCGAGCAATGGCACACGCGAAAACCACTACGGTTATGGCAAAAGAGGCACGCCAGGAACTTGATCAGGAAGAGCGGTTGGAAGAAGAAGCGATGGCGGCCCGGCACCGCCCCGATGAACGGGCCCCGGACGAACCACCCGATCCCGGCGCTGCCGGCGACGTTCATGCGGTCGGCGCAACGGGCGGCGGCTCCGCCGTTGGAGGGCTGGGTGGCACGAACGTCGGCGGGGGCAGCCCGGAAAACGCCGACATCGACGCCGCAGCCGGCAGCAGCGCATTCGACGTGGCGGCAGACGCCGACGAGGAGGATGCCTACACCGGCATCGCCGGCGGCGCGGTGGGTGGCACGCCGGCCGGCAAACGGACCAGAGGGGGCCGCACCCACGGCGGAATCGCGCCCGGCGGCGTGCATCGAGGCGATAGCACCGTTGGCGGCGAACCGCGTCGAGGCGATGCGGGTTCGTGAACCCGCCCCCCCGCGCTGTGTAATGCGCAGATAGAAATGTCCCCTTAAGGCGCAGGTAGAAATGTCCCCACAATCACCTCTTCAAAGGAGGTGTTCATGGAGACAATTCGGATGAGCGGCAAGGAGCGGCGTCGTTTGGAGGTTCTAAGTCGGGTGAA
>DATLUO010000034.1 GCA_035533075.1 Pirellulales bacterium
TGACGATCAGCTAACCGTAGGGTGGGACAAGCGAGCTTGCGAGCGCCGGCCCACCGTTGGCGACGTCGCCAACGGTGGGCCGGCGCTCGCAAGCTCGCTTGTCCCACCCTACGGTTAGCTGATCGTCAACGTAAACTGCTGCGTTGCCGCGGTGCCCACGTTGTTGTTGGCGGTGATCGTAAACGGATAGGTGCCGGCCGCCGCCGAGGCGGTGCTGGCCAAGGTGGCCGTGCCGTCGCCGTTGTTCGTCAACGTCACGCCGCTGGGCAAGCCCGTCCCGGTGATGGACGGCGTGGGAGTGCCGGTCGTCGTCACAGTGAAGCTGCCCGCGGTGCCCCGCGTGAAAGCCGCGCTGTTTGCGCTGCTGATCGTGGGCGCGGTGCCGGCGGCGGCGTTGACGGTCAAAGTAAAGCTCTGCGTGGCATCGGGCGAGATGCCGTTGCCGGCGTCGATCGTAATCGGGAAGCTGCCCGTGGCGGTGGGCGTGCCGGCCAGCGTGGCCGTGCCGTCGCCGTTGTTGGTGAAGGTGACGCCGCTGGGCAAGCTGCCGCTTTCGGTCAGGGCGGCGGTGGGCGTGCCGGCGGTGGAGACCGTGAACGTTCCGGCCGTGCCGTCGGTGAAGGTGGTGGCCGCGGCGCTGGAGATCGTGGGCGCGGCGTCGATCGCCAGCACGAAGCTCTGGGTGGCGGCCGTGCCCACGCCGTTGTTGGCCGTGATCGTCAAGTCGTAGCTGCCGCCGGAGCCGGCGGCAGGCGTGCCGGCCAGCGTGGCGGTGCCGTCGCCGTTGTTGGTGAAGGTGACGCCGCTGGGCAAGCTGCCGCTCTCGGTCAGGGTGGCCT
This sequence comes from Pirellulales bacterium, assembly GCA_035533075.1. Taxonomy (NCBI): domain Bacteria; kingdom Pseudomonadati; phylum Planctomycetota; class Planctomycetia; order Pirellulales; species Pirellulales bacterium. Next base: position 840 of record DATLUO010000034.1, read on the forward strand.
TCGGCGTGCCGCTGGTGGTGACCGCGAACGAGCCGTCCGTGCCCACCGTGAAGCTGGCGGCCGAGCCGCTGGTGATCGTCGGCGCCTTGTTGCCGCTGACGTCCGTGTAGTACTCGTTGCTGGCCAGAATCTGCTCGCCGACCTGCTCCGCGTTCATGGTCCGCGAGGTGAGGTCGTTGACCCACATTTGCAGGTCGCTGCTGCCGGGCGCCCGGTGCAGGAACTCGGAATAGAAAGCGTCGACCACGGCCGTGCTCGCTTCTTGTCCGAACACGAAGGCGGTGGCCACCTGCAGCGGGGTCTGGCCGCCATTGAGCAGGCCTTCCCAGTAGCCCGCTTCCGACGATGTGGGCGAGCGCTGCAGCAGGTCGTTATAGAGCGCGTCGACAAAGGCGGTGTTGCCCTGGTTCTTGCTCAAAAACTCCGCCGACGTGAGAAAGCCCTCGACCTCGATTTGCTCTGTGCCCCAGGCGCTGAAGGCGGCCGTCCAGAATGACTGGCCCGCGGAATCGAAGGGCCGTCCGAGGAACTCCTCGTAGAACTGGTCGACCTCGTCGGTGCGGTGTTCCTGCGAATCCCAGACGCCCTGCGTCACCGTGGCCCGGCTGGCTCCGGCGGTCATCTGCTGCTGCCAGTACGAAAGTCCAGTCGGGTCCGGAGCATGACCCAACAGGGCCTGATAGACGGCGTTGATATAAGTGGTGTTGGCGTCGCTGGCGGCGGGCGGATCGGTCGTCGAAACCTGGATCGGCAGAATGGTGCTGGTCAAGGCGTTGCCGATGTTGTCTCCGCTCGTTGTGCCGCCTGCGGCGAGCGAAATCGCATGCGCCGTGGTGGTGAGCGTGACGCCGTTGTTCGGAGGAACGACTTCCATCACGGTGTAGTTGCCCGCCGCCAGCCCGGTGAACGAGTACTTGCCGCCGGAGTCGGTCGTGGTCGAAGGATTGCCGCTGTCGGGCACGCCGGTGCCGTCGTTATTGAGAAACACCGTGCGGCCGGAGACGCCGGTCTCGCCTGAGTCGAGCTGGCCGTTCAGATTGACGTCGTCGAACACCTCGCCTGAAATCGTGCCGGTGTTCGTGGTGGTCGTGCCGCTCGAACTGCTCCCCTCGCCGATATTGACGTCGGGCGTGATCTTCCCCGCGGCGACCATGACGGTCTGCGGCTTCGTGGACAGGGTGACGCCGGAAGGCGCCACCTCGGTGACCGGGTAGCTGCCGGGCGCGAGACCGACGAAATAGTAATGGCCGTTGGCGTCGGTGGTGGCCGACGGATTGGTGTTGTCGGGGGCACCCTTGCCGTCGATGTTCAAAAACACGGTGCGGCCCGAGATGCCGGTTTCTCCTGAATCGAGCGCGCCGTTGCCGTTGGTGTCGGTAAACACCTCGCCCGTGATGGAGGGCAATTCGCCTAGATCCACGGCCGTCGTCGTCTTGCCGCTGGTCACGGTGACCGTCTGCGTGGAAGTCGAAAGGGTGACGTTGCTCGGCAATTGCATTTCGACCTGGTAGCTTCCGGGCGGCTCGGTGCCGAAGGCGAAGTTGCCGCTGGAATCGGTCGTGACCGAAGGATTGCTCGTGTCGGGCTTGCCGGTGTGATCGATGTTCAGGAACACGGTCTGGCCGCCCACGCCAGGGTCGCCCGTGGCAAGCTGTCCGCTGCCGTTGAGATCGACGAACACGTTCCCCGAGATCGAAGGGAGTTCGCCGAACACGACGCCCGATGTCGTCTGGCCGGTTTTCACCGTCACCGTCTGTGTGGGCGTGGTCAAGGTGGCGCCGGTCGGCAGCGCCTCCATGACGGTATAGCTTCCCGCGGTCAGGCCCGAAAAGGTGAACTGCCCGACCGAATTGGTGGTGGTGTGCGGGTTCGTGCCGTCGTTCGTGCCGCTGTTGTCTTGGTTGATGAACACCGTGCGGCCGGCGATGCCGATGTCGCCCGTATCGAAGCTTCCGTTGTCATTGACGTCGGTGAACACCGTGCCGGCGATCGAGGCCGGCTCTTCGCCGACGTTGACCGTCTGGGCGGTGCCGCCGGCCGTTACGGTGGCGCTCAGGCTCGTCGTGGTGATCGTGGTTCCGGCCGGAGGCACCACGTCGACCTTGTAGGTTCCCGCGGCCAGATCGGAGAACGAGTAATTGCCGTTGGAGTCGGTGACGGTCGACGGATTGCTGGCGTCGGGCGCACCGCTGTTGTCGTTGTTCAAAAAGACCGTCTGACCGGCGACGCCCGCTTCGCCCGATTCCAGCACGCCGCTGCCGGTGGTATCGGTAAAGACCGTACCCTTGATCGAAGGCTGCTCGGCAAAATTGACGCCCGAGTCGGTATTGTTCGCCGCGACGGTGACCGACTGGCTGGGCATGGTCAAGCTGATGCTGGTGGGCAGCTCTTCATAAACTTTGTACGTTCCCGGCGTAATGCCCCTGAAGGAGTAATTGCCGCTGGAATCGGTCGTGGCCGTGGGATCGCCCGACTGATACGCGCCGGTGCCGGCTAAATCCACAAACATCGTGCGGCCCGCGACGCCCTGTTCGCCTGAGTCGAGTTGCCCATTGCCGTTCGTGTCGCTGAACACCGTGCCGTCGATGCTGTCGATGGAGACCGAGCTGATCCGCACCAACTCGTTGTTCGGTCCCAGCGGAAGCTGGCTGAAGGTGCCGCCGTTGTCGGCGTTATCGACGTTGAGCGCGGCGATGGCGTCGAGCACCTGCATGCCGTTGCCGATTACCTGGCCGAAGACAGTGTAGCCGTGGCCGTCGCTGGCGGGGCCGAGTGTGCTTGTGTTATCGACCAGGTTCACAAACCACTCATCGGTGGCGCTGTTGGGATCGCTGGTGCGGGCCATCGCCACGCTGCCGGCCACGTTGGCCAGTTTGTATTCGAGGTTCACGGGCGAATTCGTGGGAATGGTCGTGAACTGGGATGTGCTGCCGCTGAAGGTGGCGCTGGATGAGGTGAATCCACCCGCCTGCTCGACGAAGCCGGGCACCGATCGATGGAAGATCGAATCGGTGTAAGCACCGCTCTCGACGTAACTTAGGAAGTTGGCCACGGTATTCGGCGCGGCGTCGGGGCGGAGCTCGATCTGGAAGTTGCCGAAGTTCGTATCGACCGTGACGATGGGGTCGGACGTGAGCAACCAGCGGTCTTCCAGCCGTTCGGGCCGGCGCATGCGGGCCGCGGCACGTCGTGACCGACGTGGCGACTTGCGTTGACCTTCTGGACGACGTGAAAAAACGAACTTGAGCGGGAAGGAACGCCCCCACATAGTTCCACCTGATTTGACATGTGACTGTTCCGGTAGATCCATTTAAGGCATGAGTTGCAAAATGGGCAACCAAAAAATGGGGCCGGGTTGAGTTTCCGCCCGCCGGTCGCCGGTTACGGCCGGTATTTTTGGAGTAATTGCTCGTTCCGCTTACGGAGCACGCGGACGACTACGCCACTTCGTGGCGGCGGCGGTGCGGATTGCGGTAGAGCACTTCCGCCAAGAACTCCGGCGAGCCATGCCAGCCGCCCGACCGCTCGCGGTGCCAATCGTCGTGCGTCGGCACCAAAGCGTCGTCGTAAGGCCAGGCGTGAAACGCCTCGTAGCCCAAGGCAGCAGCCAGCTTGCCGGAATCCATCGAGACGTTGCCCGCCCGCGGCGGAATCGGCCCCGCGGCGGCACGCGGGCAGCCCAGGAGATGGTCGGGATGATAGCCGCCCACGCGGTTCACCACCTGGGCGATCTGATAAAGGCTCAATGCCCGTGGTCCGCCGGCGTGAAACAGGCCGGCCAGCCGGTTGCCGAGCATGGTCTCGCAAACTTCGTTCAGGCAATCGGTATAGGTCGGCGTGCGGATTTCGTCGAAATAGAGGGTGGCCGGCCTCGATTTCTTGAACCGCGACTGAATCCAGTCGATCGCGCCGGCGTGGCCGTTGAAGCTCACGCCCATCGGCAGCGAGATGCGCAACATGCAGGCCCAGGGGGCTTCTGCCAGCAGAATCCGCTCGGCGGCCACCATCGTTTTACCGTAGACGGTCACCGGATCGGTCGGGTCGTCTTCGCGATGGCTGCCGCCGCCTTTGCCCGAATAGACCAGGTCGATCGACAGGTGTACCACGCGCACGTCGGCCTCTCCGATCGTTTCGAGCAGGTTGCGGACCCCTCCGACATTGATCCGCCAGGCCAGATTGGGATCGAGTTCGCAGGCCCGCAGGGCGCAGTTGCCGGCACAGTCGAGCACGCTGCGAAAGTTGTATTCGTCGAACAGACGTTTGAGTTCATCGCGGTCTTCGGCGTCGCAGGCGACGACGCCGTCGCCCACCAGCCGGAAGTTGTCGCGCTGCCGAATGCCGATCACCTGGCCCGGATAGCGGGCACGGAAGTAATCGAGCGCGTTGTAGCCCGCCACGCCCGCAATGCCCGTGATCAACAGCGGCAGGGGAAACGATTTTGGATTTTGCATTGCGGATTTTGGATTGCTGACGGCCATGCGTTGAGCGTCGAGGAGACCGGGGGCATCGTGCCAGCATAACGCGGCGAGATTCGGCGACGCAACGGCACGCGAAGCCCGTAGCGATGCCTGGTGCCTTGTCCCTCCGAATCCTGCCAAGCCGATTGGAAGGCTGCCACGATTTGCGATGAAGCATCGCCGAATCACTCCATGCCCCCATCCGCGGGCCCCAATTGGAAATGCGTTTTTCCAAGTCATCTATGGGATCGACTGACGCACCCGGCCGCCACTCCAACTCGGCCGCCAGCTTTTTCATCGCCACGGTAAAGCTCAACTGCCGTGGCGAACGCTCCCATTTCCCGCATCGCCGCGCCGACTTCTCCAGTTCGCGTCGGCTGCGGTTCTGCGAACCGCGGTGACGGCGGCGGAGCCGGGCGGTCACTTTTCGGCCAGCGGCCCGGTTGCGTTTGCACAGAGATTGACCACGACGAAGCGCGGGATGAGTTCGCGCGAATCGTGACGCGGCGCTGGCCGCGCATTTCTTCGTGCGCGCAACTTGTTGTGTCGCCCCACGTTTGTGCCGCTTCGACGCGCTCCGCACGTCAGTCGGGGCGCTGCCACGCGATATGCCGGCACCTGTTTTGCTGCGCCACGCATGCGGAACATGGCAGGGGCATCGCAGCACCATCGTGACGGAACCTCCGGACCAGAGAGGAAGGTCGGTCGTTCGCTGTAGCCGATTCGCGGCTAAGCGACAGGAGGAAAACGATGTACCGCGTTCAACGGAGTTTTAGCGGCCAAGTCGCCGGCGCGGTTCCGCGCCGCGCAAAAGGTGCGCAGCGCTCTCCGCTCTCCGCTCTCCGCTCTCCGCTCTCCGCTCTCCGCTCTCCGCTCTCCGCTCTCCGCTCTCCGCTCTCCGCTCTCCGCTCTCCGCTCTCCGCTCTCCGCTCTCCGCTCTCCGCTCTCCGCT
>DATLUO010000035.1 GCA_035533075.1 Pirellulales bacterium
CAACGTTCCGACAACCCGGTCAACCAGCTCGGCATCCACGGTAGCCAGAAGCAGGCACGAATTGTAGCCGTCGGCCTGCACGACGACCGCAGGACGCTTTTTGCCGCGAGCGCCGGAGGAATGCGGGAACCGAACGAGCACTGGCATTCCGATGTAAACTTTTATGGTTTAACATGTTATGTCGATCCAAACGGGCGGGTGCCCTGTCACGCCGACACGGCGTGCAAAATAAAGGCGACACGCGCGTGTCGCTTTTGTTTTGCGCGAGCGACTGGTTTTGGTTCCGGCCTTCGAGACGGCGCAAAACAAAGGCGCCGCGCGCGCGGCGCCTTTACCGCGCACACGGGGCCGGTGGTGCGCGAGCGTCTCGACGCTCGATTCACGTGCCCGTCGCTTGTCTACGCGGCCCCGACGCGACACGCGTGTCGCTTGCGCGCAGTCGAGGCCCGGACGCCGGCCCGGAGCGGGCGGGCTTGGTCACCCTTTGGGTGCTGAGATTTGCGGCGGAGCGACGTGCTTTTTCCGACGTCGTGCTACAATAACCCAAAACGGGAACCTTTTATGCCGCTGCGCGATCACTTTCGCCCACCCTTGGATGACGTGCATTCCTGGGATGAGCTCCACGGAATGTGGCCGGCGACGATCGTCCGCAAGCTCAACGAGATCCTTCCGCAGCCTTACTTTGCCGCGCCCGGGGTTCACCTCGGCACGCTTTATGAAATCGACGTCGGAACTTACCGCGATCCCGCGTCGGGGCCGGACGGCCCGCACGACGGCAACGGTGGGGTGGCCATCGCCGCGTATGCGCCACCGAAGCCGACCCTGACGTTGGAGCCGCGGTTGCCGAACCAGGACGTGTACGAAGTCCGCATCTACGACAGCCGACGCAACCGGCGGTTGGTGGCGGCCATGGAGATCGTCAGCCCGTCGAACAAAGACCGACCCGAGACGCGAGGCACCTTTGTGTCGAGGGCCGCCGCCTTGCTCAAGCACGATGTCTGCCTGTCGATCGTCGATGTCGAGACCACCGGCGATTTCAACTTGTATGCGGAGCTGCTGAGTTTTATGGAAAGCGTCGATCCGGCGTTGGGCGACGGACCGCCGGCCGTGTACGCGGCGACACTTCGCTTGCGCAACGAAGACCGCCGACGCCTGATGGATCTCTGGTATCATCCGCTGGCGGTCGGCCAAAGCCTGCCGTCGTTGCCCATCTGGCTCACGCCAACCTTCGCCATCTCGCTCGACCTGGAGGCCAACTACGAAGAGACTTGCCGCGCCCTGAGGATCGGATGAACCGAATCAAGCCGTGGCGCAGTGCTTTGGCGGCGCTGCTGATGGTTGCTTGCTGGTCGCCCCGCTGCTCCGCGGCGGTGGTTGTGTTCGCGAATCGCACGCCGAGAGAAGTCGAATTCATCCTGGTGGAGCAGGCGGAAGAACGCGCACTCAAGCTTGCGCCGGGCGAACTCGGGGCGTTCAGGACCGGCCCCGGAACCGGGTTCTGGTTCGCCGACGAACCGAACCACGGCTACCGCCTGCGCGGCGGCTGTGCCTACGTCTTTCTCCACAGCCGTCGTCTGGCCCGCCGCGAGCTGCACCGCATCCAACTTGTCGGGGAAGACGTGGGGCTTGTCGGGGAAGACGTCGCGCCGGACGACGAAACCGAAACCGGGCCCGGTCCAGCCGAGGCGGCGAAGCCGAGCATCGCGGGCAGCCCCGCCGAACAACGGCGCGCCGCGCGGATCGCGGTCAGGCTGGCTTGCGACGCCTCCGGGACGGACCAGCCCGATGTCTGGGAAGCGCGGCTGCGCGCCTGCCTGCGGGACGCTGCCCGCATCACGACGCGGCAGTGCGGCGTGACGTTCGAAGCGGTCGATTTCCAGCGGTGGCGACCGGACCGACCGCTGGCGGACGACGGCGAGGCGCTCCGCGATCTGCGTTCCGCGCTGCCGGCGCAGCCGGGCGAACTCGTCATCGGCTTCACCACGCGGCCCGATCGCGCAGCGCCTTGCGCCGGCCCGCCGGCGACCGCGCCGCTGGCCTCGCACCTGTTGATCCGCGAAGGTCCGCAACCGACGCCGCAACATGAGCGGCTGGAAGCGCTGTTGCACGCCTTGGGACATTACCTCGGCGCCGCGCACAGTCCCGAACCCGATTCCCTGATGCGCTCGGCCCTCGACCCGACACCCGCGCAGCCGCGTTCCGCCTTGCACTTCGATCCCGTCAACGCCCTCGCCATGGCGCTGGTCGCCGACGACTTGTCCCTGACAAAACCTCGAGCGCTGCCGGACCTCAGTCCCGGCGTGCGAACGCGGCTCGAAAGCATCTACGCGACGCTCTCGGAAGCGCTGCCGGCCGACCCCACGGCGGCAAGCTGGCTGCGGCTGCTGAAGCCCGCGGCGAGGGATGCGGCGGAACCGGCCATGCCGGCGGCGCGTCGCCAAGAGGAGCTTCCGCCTAGCGAGACGGAAAGCCCGCCCCCGCTCGAACCCCGCACGCCGGAACCCGCGCGCGGCGTCTCCGACGAAGCTGCCGCGGCACCCGTCGAGCGCGCAGCGGACAAGCGCGCGGCAGATCTGGCCCGCGACGACCCGCTGGCGGCGAACGTCGCCCGTGAATCGCTCGACGAGCCAAGCTACGATTCCCAGCCTGCGCAACCGCTCGATCACCGCGTGCCGGACGAAAACCGGGCGGAGATACCGCGGGCGTTGGCGTTGGCGCTGCTCTTACTGGCCCTCCCGGCGGCGATGGTCGTTTGGAGACTTGCCGACCGCAACCCACATGGTGTCGGGGCAGACGACCCATCCGCGTCGAACGGGCAGCCGTTGAAGGCGATCGATCGCGCGGGCTGGTGGGCCTACTTGGCCAGCGTGGCGATCGTCGGCGGATGGGTGACGCATGCGATGCTTTCCGGCCAGCAGGCGGGGTTCAAGGCCGCGGCACTGCTGTTGTTCGCCGGAATGACCGTCATGACCGTAGCCCCGCTCTACCCGATGGCCGGACCGTTGGTCTATCTCGTCTTATCGTACAGCCTGCAACGGGAAGACCCCGCGGCCGCCCGCATCGAGGACTCCGGGATCATGGGCTATTTGGTGTTGTTGGCAGTCGCCGCCTTGATCCTGCGATTGGTGCGTCAACGGCGCTGGCCGCGTCCGCCACGCGAGGCGGTCGTGTGGGCCTTGCTGGGCATGATGGCCTGGATTGGCGTGTCGGTGCTGAACGCCACGCTCGACGGCTTGCCGGTGACGCCGAACCTCGTTCATCGTGCGGCGCGGTTCGTGCAAGTGCTGGTCCTCTTCCTGGTGACGTTTTACGCCGGCGCCGGCCTGGCGGAGTTGCGGCTGACCACGCTCTTGCTGGCGTTGTCGCTCGTCGCCCGCGTCTACGTTTTCCACGCTCACGTCCGACTCGAGCAGAACCTGGCGATGGTGGCGGCGATGGTCTGCCCGCTGTTGTGGGTGACGGCCCAAACGGCGCCGGCCAGGCTGGCCATGCTCGGCTGTTACCTGCTGCTGGCGCACTTCGTTTGTCTGATCGGGTATATTCAGAACCGCGCGGCGATGGTGGCCCTGCCCGTTGCGGCGGCGGTGCTCTTGCTCTCGTCGCGGCATCGCACGCGCGCTCTCTTGCTGGCGGCGCCCGTGGCGGTCGCCTTGGCGGCGTGGCTGCCCAGCTCGGGCCTTCTGGACCGCTTCACGGGAATCTATCAGCAAGGACAATTCCAAGAGAGCGCATACTATCGATTGCGGCTTTGGGGCGCCGGCTGGCACATGGCCCTCGACCACGCGGTTCTCGGCGTGGGGCCGGGCAATTTCGACCTGCTGGTTCAAAACTACGATCCAGATTTGCTGGCGATGGGCCCCCACAACGGCGTCGTGCAAATGGCGGCCGAAACCGGACTGGTGGGCGTGGCGCTTTATCTGGGGCTGATTCTGTCGGCCAGCCTACGGCTGGCCGCCACCGTCTGGCGATATCGCGACGACTGGCGAGGTTGTCTCGCCGGCGGCGTGCTCGCCGGCCTCGCCGCGCACGTGGTCACCGGACTGTTTCTCGAAAACCCGTCGTTGGCGGTCACCTATGTGCTGCTGGCCCAGGGTCTGACGTTGTCGGCCGTACCGGTGACACACGTCTACCGCGAGCGTCTTCGTCTACCGCTGCCCGACTTCTTGGCCCAGCCGCTGGCCGACTTTTCGTTGCGGTGGCCGCGCGTCGTATCGGGCATGCCCGTCGCCTGGCGAAGCCCGTCTCGATGCCGCCCGGCCGAAGGCGGCGTCGCCGGCGCAGCGCGGGAATCAGCATGGCCAAAGGCGGCAGGCGGAGCGTGGCTGCTGCTCGCCCTTTACGCGGCCTTGACGGTCGCCGGCTCCTTGACGCCTTTCTCCTTTCAGGCCGCGAGTGTCGATGCGGCCCTGTCGATCTACGGGCGCGAGATGGGGCGGGCCATTGAGTTCAGCGACCGCGCCGACTGGTTGTCGAACGTGCTCTTGTTCGTGCCCCTTGGCTTCTTGGCCATGGCGGCCTGTTGTGGCGCGCGAAGGCGATTTGCCCGCCGCGCGGCCACGAGTTTCCTGGTTGTGATCGGTTGCCTGTTGTTCAGCGCCTCGATCGAGCTGGCCCAGGTCTGGTTCCCGTCGCGGACCGTCAATCCGAACGACGTGGCCGCGGAAACGTTGGGCGCGGCGCTGGGCGTCGTCGTTTTCCTCTTGGTCGGAGACCGGCTCGTGGCAATGGCATCGTCCGTGTTGGCCACGCGCAGGCCTTTATGCCGGAGCGAAAAGCTGCTCGCTTGCTACGCGGCGGCGGTGCTCGTCTATGCCGCCTGGCCGTTCGACTTCACCATCAGTCCCAGCGATCTGGCCGGCAAGTTGCGCGACGGCCGCCTGGACCTGGCCGATTGGTCGCGTCCCGGCTGGTTGTCGGTCTTCATGGCATCGCTGCTGCTGATGGCTCCCATCGGGTTCCTGCTGCGCACCGTCGCGACACCGCGCGGTCGGCCGGTGCGCGGCTGCGCGGCCGCGCTGGGCTGGGGATTGGCATGGTTACTGGCAATCGAGTTCTGCCGGCTACTGACATTGAGCCAATCCGTCGGCGTGCTGCACCTGGCGGGCGGAGCGGCGGGCATGGTGTGCGGTGCTTTCGCCTGGGCCGGCACCCGAGGCAAAGCAACGCCCTGACGGCGAGCGGCTACCAAAAGAGCTAAATTACGCCTGTGCGCGTATCGACATGACCGATTTTGCGGCTATGATCTACTCCGGTCCAAGGGTGCCGCTACCTTGAGAAAGGGCAACCCCTTGACAAATGGAAACGGTCAACTAACTTGGGAAACTTAGTACGAATCGGCTTGTTGCGGCATCCTTGACTGACCGATGGATGCCCGGCAATGCCAGCGAAAGTCTTTGGTCGAATCGGCGAGTTTTCGCCGGCCGGTTGAAGCAAGTGCCGCCGACGGATTTTGGGAAAACGCTCCGCGTAAAACTTCTCGCTCTTGCCAGGGCGAAGAGTGGGTGCCTTTCCGGTCCGCGAGGCAGTGGGTGAAAGGTTCAACCTGCACCCCACGGGGACGGAGTCCGCGCCGGGCGCGGCAAATCATTCGCTCCTCCGTGGTAGACGCGCCAAATCTCGGTTCCCTTCTCTTCGTTTCAAGTCCGACAGACCGGCCGCCGTTTCACCGAGCTCGGCATCGGCTGTACGAATCTTTGTTCGTTATTTCCTCACTCCATGCGACGCCATCGCACACGTAAGGGCGCCAAGAACCGCGGCGCGGTCCATGCCGGTTTTAACGGGCACGGCGCCCACGGCGAAAGGGCCAGCAAGTCGGCGGCCGCCGTTGCGGCGGAGCAGCTCGACTCGTCGCCGTTTGTTTTCACCTGGCCGGTGCGGACCGCAATCGCCCTGTTGATCGCCCTTTTCGCCTGGTCCTATTGGCAGGTCCTGGGCGAACTGGTGACCGCCTGGAACCATCAGCCCGACTATTCGCACGGCTGGTTCGTCGTCCCGGTGGCCGGCTACCTGCTCTGGTCGCGCCGGGCAGACTTGCCCGGCCGCTCGCGGTCCTTTGCCTGGGGCGGCTTGCTGCTCGTCGGCCTGTCGCTGGCAGTGCGGACCGCGGGCAGTGCTTTCTATATCGACGCCGTCGAGGCCTGGTCGATTCCGCTTTGGGTGGCGGGAGCGTTCTGGCTGTTGGGCGGCCGGCGGGTGTGCTGGTGGTCGTTGCCCGCGGTGGGATTTCTGGCCTTCATGATTCCCTTGCCCTTCCATGCCGAGCACCTGCTGAGCTATCCCTTGCAGCGCGTGGCCACGCGGGCAAGCTGCTGGTTGCTGCAGAGCCTGGCCCAGCCGGCCTTGCAGGAGGCCAACGTGGTGAGCATCGGCGAGGTGCGGCTGAACATTGTCGAAGCCTGCAGCGGACTGCGGATTTTTGTTTCCATCCTGGCGCTGGCCTATCTCTACGCCGCGCTGATCAAGAAGCCGTTGTGGACCAAGTGCGCGTTGTTCGTGGCGGTGGCCCCGGTGGCCGTGGCCGCCAACGCCTTGCGAATCACGCTCACCGGGCTGTTGCACGTGATGGTGTCGGGCGAGGCGGCGCATCGCTTTTCGCACGACCTGGCCGGCTGGCTGATGCTGCCCATCGCGGCCGCGATGTTGGCCTTCGTGGTGTGGTATGTCGACAAGCTGGTGTTGCAGGTCGAAACATTGACCGCGGGCGACTTGCTCCGCGAGGGCGCCGCCAACCCAACGCCCGTAACTTAAAACCAAGCGAGAAGCTACGCGGAGCGGCATTTTCGGCCTCAGCGGCCGCGGCCGACTCTCCGGCGAACAAACCATGTCGAATCCTCTACTGCCAAATCGGATGCCGTCGGGCCCGGAACCAGACCGGTCGCCCATGACGGCCGAAGGCGGCGTCAAAATGATCACGGTGGCGGAAGTGCTCGCCGTGCTGCGCCGCTGGTGGTGGCAGTGTACGCTGGCGGGCATCGTGCTGGCGGCGGTGGCCGGCGGCGTGGTCTGGAGCACCTTCAAGCCGGTCTACGAAGGACTGGCGCTGTTGCTCATCAAGTCGGATCCCGAATACATCGCCTTTCCGCAACAGTCGAATTCCTACTCGTTCGCCTGGACGCAGTTGGAGACGCTGCGCAGCCCGATCGTTCTTTCTCGCGTGGCGGCGCAGCCGGAGATCGCCAGCCAGCCGGAGGCCAAGGAGATCGGCGAGGTCGACCAGTGGCTGGCCAAGAAGCTGGACGTGCGTTTTGTGGGCCAGTCGGACTTGTGCCAGGTGACCTTTCGATCGGAGCGCCCCGAGGTGGCGGCGATGGTCGTCAACGCGGTGGTCGACGAATACTTGGCGCTGCACCAGGACCGCGAAGGCGAGCAAGCCGACCGCATCATCTCCTTGCTGGCCGATCAGCAGCGCGAGCGCCAGTCGGAGGTGGAAGGCCTGCGCGAACGCGTGCGAGCGTTGCTGAAAAAAACGACCGGGCGCGAGCCGCTCATGCTGCGCGGCGAGAGCAGCCTGATCATTCGCCAGAACCCGTTGGCCGACGCCGAAGATCGCCGCATCGCCGCCGAGGTGGAGTGCGAGGTGCTGTCGGCCCAGTTGAAGGTCTATCAAGAGGCTGTCGCCGCCGACAAGGTGGAGATTCCGCCCGAAGAGCTGCAACGGGCGTTGTTCGAGCATCCCGCGATCAATCATCTCAGCCAGCAAGTGGCCGGGCTCGAACAGTTGGTGGCGATGAGGAAGAATGCCGCCGCGCCTGGTTACAAAGACGCGCTTGTCAACAAGACCAAGGAGCTGCAGAAAGCGCGGGAAGTCCTTGAGACCCAAGTTGAAAAGCTGAAGCCCTCGGTGGCCAAGGAATTGGAGCGGCAGCTTTTGGCCGATCAAGTGGAAAAGATTCACGAGTTGCAGGTCAAGCTCGAAGTGCAAAAACGGATGATGGCCCAATGGGACGAGAAGGCGCAGAAGGAGCGCAAGGAGATGGAGAGCCACGGCAGCGAGCGGCTCGACCTGCAGTTCGCCCAAGACGACTTGGAGCGCTCCGAGGAAGTCCACTCCCGAATTGCCGAGCGCATCGTGGCCTTGAAGACCGAAAAGGTCCGGCCCGCGCGGGCCACCAAGCAGCACGCGGCCAAGCCTCCCAAAGAGCCGGTCGAAAAAATCCCCTATCGCAAGCTCTTCATCGCCGGTTTCGGCGCGTTTTTCGTCCCCTTCGGCATCGCCTTCTTGTGGGAACGCCTGGCCCGCCGGGTTTCCGACGGCGAGCGCTTGTCCGCCGACGCCAACCTGCTGGTGCTCGGTGAAGTGGCCTCGTTGCCCACCCGGCGGATGACGGGCACGACGCATTCGGCCGGTTACGTCCGCGAACGGGTGACGTTCGAGGAGAGCGTCGATGCCTTGCGCGTCACCTTGATGCACTTGCCCGAGGCCGAACGGCTGACCACGTTGCTCGTGACCAGCGCCGTCAGCGGCGAGGGAAAGACCAACTTGGCGGCGTCGCTCGCGATCAGCCTGGCCCGCGCGACCCACGCGCCGCTGTTGATCATCGACGGCGACATGCGCGACCCCGACGTACACGAGATCTTCGGCGTTTCGCTCCGTCCGGGGCTGGCCCAGGTGCTCGACGACACCTGCCCGCTGGAAACGGCGATTGTCAAGACGGAAATCGAACACGTCGATATGCTGCCGGCCGGCAAGTTGAAGAACAGTCCGCACTTCTTGCTTCGCAACGGAGCGTTCCAGTCGTTGCTGGCCGGCCTGCAGACGAAATACCGCTATGTGATCGTCGATTCGCCGCCCGTGCTCTCGGCCAGCGAAGCGGTGGTGCTGGCCCACGCCTGCGACGCCGTGCTGATCTGCTCGCGGTGCGACTACAGCCGCAGCTTTCATTTGCGCTCGGCCAAAGACCGGCTGGTAAGCGCCGGCGCCCGCGTGTTGGGCGCCGTCATCAGCGGAGTGCCCACCCGGTCGTGGGCCCAGCGTTACGGTGGCTATGGGTACGGCTGGGAACGGTATGCCGAGTCGTTTCGGTCGTTCTATGCCGACGGCCAGCGGCTGACGCCCGAAATCGAGGATTTGCGGGACGGCATCGTGGGCGCGGACGACCCGCACGGTGCCGATGGCAACGGCAACGGTCCGATGAACGGTCACTCCTAGGCGTCTGTTCGAAGTCACGTGACTACCGACTCAAAAGTTGAAGTGCAGAAGCGGCTGAAAGCGACCGCCCCTCGACCCGCAACGGCTGCCAAGGCCCGGTCGGGCAAGCGCTGGGTGCTGAACTTTCGCCTGCTGGGCGTGACTGCCGCCGTGCTGGCGGTGGTCGCTCCGGCGCTTTATTTCTGGCACGCTTATCAGGTCGAGCGGAATGCGTCGGCGCTGCTGGCCCTGGCCGGCCGGCACGAAGAGCGCGACGAATGGATGGAAGCCGCCGAGGAGCTGCACCGCTACTTGCAGCTTCGCCCCGACGACCTGGAGGCCATCGTGCGGCGGGCCGAAGACTTCTATCGCGGGGCCAAGGCGCCCCTGCAGAAGGTCCGCGCCGTGCAGCTCTACGCCCTGGCCATCGCCTTGGCGCCCGACCGCGACGACTTGCAACGACGCCAAATGTCGTTGCGGCTGGAAACGGGCGACTATCGGGCAGCGGTCGAACAAGCGCGAAAGCTGCTGCAGAACACGCCCGACGACCCGGAAGCCCTTCGCGTGCGGGCGCTCGGACAGTACCACCAGTGGCGCTCCCGAAAAGTGGAGCCGCCGCAAACGATCATCGACGCCTTCCAGGCGGCGATCGCCAAGAATCCCAACGACAGCGAGTTGGCTACGACACTGGCCGTCTTTTACCGCGTCGACGTTCGGCCGTCCAAGGCGCTCGGCAAAGCCGAACTGGAGCAGAAGGCCGATGAGGCAATGGACGCTCTGGTTGCCAGATCGGAGCAGAAGGCGGACGCCTTCCTGAACCGCTATCTCTACCGCCTGCAATTCAATCTCCCGGAAGCCGACGCCGATCTCGACCAGGCCGTTCAGGCCGACGAGCCCAAAAAGACGTTGGGGGTCTGGCTGGCCGCCGGTCAGCGGGCCCTGAGCGCCCGCGACTACCAGCGGGCTGTGGAACATTTTCGCGACGCGGTCGAGCTTGAGCCCGCCGACCGACGCGGCCATCTCGGACTGGGCAACGCCTACAGTGCTCAAGGGAAGGACGAGCCGGCGGTCGGGGCCTGGCAAGAGGGCCTGGCCAAGACCGAGCCGAACGACATTGAGTTGCAGCTTCTGATTGCCGCGGCCGAAGTTCGACTGGAGCGCTGGAAGCAGGCGGAAACCGACCTGGCGCGCCTCGAGCGGCAACTCGCGCCGCTGACGGGACCGCAACAGGCCGAGCTGCAAGGAACGATTCATCTTTTGCGCGCCGACGCGGCCATCGGAAACAAGCGGTACGCTCAGGCGCTGGCCTCGTTGAAGCAATCGTTGAAGCTGCGTCAGGCCGGGGCCGAGTCGCTCAGGCGGGCCGCGTCGATCGCCCAGGTCGAAACGCGGATGGCTCAATGTTACACGGCGTTGGGCCAGGCCGACCAGGCGGCGCTGGCCTATCAGCGGGCGGCTGATTTGCTGCCGCGCGACGCCGGTCCGCGGCTGTTGGCCGCCGTGGCCTGGGAAGCAGCAGGCCGCTTCGATGAAGCCGTCCGACAATACGACGAAACGCTGACGCTGAAGGGCATCGCCTCGGGCGTCCGGGTGGCACTGGCCAATGCCGAATACCTCCGCCAGCTCACCACGCCGTCGGCCCAACGCAATTGGGAAAGGTTGAGCGCCGAACTGGCCCTGGCGAAAGCCGATTTCGCCGAGCGCGAAGTCGCAGAACCCGCCTTGCTGACGCTCGTCGACAGCGAGTATCAGGCGTTGAACGGGCTGGTCGATCAGGTGGTCGAACGTGTGCAGGGCATCGAGGAAGCGTTGCTCGAAAACAAAGACCTTACACGGCGGCTCGCATTCGATTACGAGCGTTGGGAGCGATCGAACGACGCCGACCGTTTGCTCGAGCGGTTCCGCACGGTCGCCAAAGACCCGCTCGACTACCGCTTGCTGGCCGCCGAAGTACAGTTCCGGCGAAACCGGCACGACGAGGCGTTCCGCCTGCTCACCGATGTCTTGCCGACGACCTCCGGGGCGGCGCGCCGCGATGTGCAGTTCCGGCTGGCCGTGATGTATCTGGCCGACGGCAAGGTGGAGCAGGCCCGGCCGTTGCTGGCAAGCCTGGCCGCCGATGACAAAGACGACCCGCGGCCGCTGCAGTTCCTGGCCGAGCTGGCCCTGCAATCGGGCAACATCGAAGACGCCGTGACCTGCAATCGGGATCTGGAGGCACGTGAAGGCCCGGATGGAACCAACTGGCGCTACTATCGCGCCCAGCAACTGCTGGCCCAGGCCGGCAAGCTCGCCAAAGACGATTCGGCGGCCGCCAAAAAGCTGCTTCAGCAGGCCGTGGAGTTGCAGCAACAGGTGGAAACGCTCAGGCCCGGCTGGGCGCCAGGATACTTGCTGAAGGCCAGGCTGCTCGAAGCGGGGCTGGTGCGCGACGAGGCGACGGCCATTCAGGCCTACACGCAGGCCATTCGCCTGGGCTTGAAGTCGGTGCCGATCTATGACGCGCTGATCCTTCTGCTTTACCGCCAGAACCGGATTGCCGAAGCCGACGGCTACCTCAGCCAGTTGCGCGATGCGAATCTCTTGCCCCAAGAAATGACCCCGCTCGCCATGGCCATCGACATTCGGCGAGGCAACGTCTCGAGCGCGATTGCGATGGCCCGCGAGCAGATCGCCAAAGAGCCGAACGACGCCGTGCGTCATTTGCGCTTGGGCATGCTGCTGGCCGGCGAGGCCAACCAGCGCGACGCGTCGGCAAAGGCCGAGGCCGCCGACGAGGCGAAGCTGGCGGAAGCCGAAGTCGAACTGAAGCGGGCGCGAGATCTCGCGGCTGACGACTCGCGCAACTGGGCCGCCTTGCTGTCGTTTTACATCAGTAGCCGGCAAACGGAAGCGGCGGCGAAGCTGCTCGACGAGGTCCAGCAAACCGAGTCGCTCACGGGCGATGTGAAGGCGTTCTTTCTGGCCCAAGGCTACGCGGCGCTCGGCGATCACGAGCAGGCGAAGTCGCACTATCTGGAAGCGATCGAGGCCGCGCCCGAGCGGGCCGCCGTACACAAGCAGGCGGGCACCTACTTTTATACCCGAGACCGGCAGCTTGCCGAAAAATGCCTGCGCCGCGCGCACGACATCGACCCGAACGATCACGTCACGACGCGGTTGCTCGCCAACCTGCTGACCTCGACCGGCGAAACACAAGAGAACCTCGATACCGCCTGGAAGCTGCTCGGCGAGGGCCAGGCCGACGAGCTGATCGAGCCGGCCGACAAGCGCCTGCACGCGATCCTGTTGCTGAAACGCGGCGGCACAGACTACCGTCAGCACGCCCAGCAATTGCTCGAAGCGCTGGCCGGTGATTCCAAGCGGGCGGCGCCGATCGACCGTTTGCTGCTGGCCCGGCTCTACGAGGCCCAAGGCAAGATGGCCGAAGCCCGCGAACAGTTGAAGCTGCTGGTGAACATCGAGCGTCCCGCGCCCGAACATCTGGCGGCTTATATCGACAACCTGTTGCGCTCGGGACGGTCGGCCGAAGCCGCCGGCCGGCTCGACGAGTTGGCGCGGACCGAACCCGAAACGAGCAGCTTGCGCACGCTGTCGTTGCGGGTGCGCTGGCTCAAGGACCAGGACCGGGCAACCGACATCGGGCCGCGAATCGAATCGTTCCTCGAAGATCGCCTGGCGGCCTTGCCCGAAAAACCGAAACAGGCCAAGGCGGTGGTCGCGGCCGCCGAGTTGTACGCCGCCGTCGGCATGGCCGAAGCGGCCGAGCAAACGTATCGCCGGGCGATCGAAATCGATGCCTCGGCCACCCGCGATCTGGTGTCCTGGCTGAACAAACAGGGACGAACGAGCGAGGCCATTCGGCTCTGCCTGGAAATGGCCCAGAACGACTCGTCGCCGTTGCCGGCCATGTTGCTCAGCAACGTGCTGGCGGTGGGCAGGCCGACGGAAGAAGACGAGCGGGCCGCCGGGCCGGTTTTCGAGCGCGCCCTCGCAGAGCACGCCGACCAACCGGAGTTGCTGTTCAGCATGTCGATCAAATACCTGATGGACGGCCGCAACGACGAGGCGATCGATCTGTTGCGCAAGACGCTCAAGTTGCGGCCGCGCCACTTGCCCGCCATGAACAACCTGGCGTTTATCCTGTCGCTCAAGCCCGATGGGCGCGAGGAAGCCGCCGACCTGATGGACCGTGCGATCGCGATCGCGGGCATGAATCCCGAGTTGCTCGATTCCAAAGGTTGGGTGCTGATGCAGCAGCACAAGCTGGCCGAGGCGCTGGACGCCTTCCAGGAAGCGCTGTCGAGCGCGCCCGGCGACGCGCGTTACCATTTCCATCTCGCGCTGACCTATCAGCTTCAGGGCAAGCTCGAGGCGGCACGCAAGTCGCTGGCGCAGGCGCGCCAAGGCGGTCTGGCTTCGGCCGTGCTGCCGCCCGACGAAAAGTCGGCCCTGACCAGGCTCGAAACGGCTTTGCAATGAACCGGCGACCGCGGTCGCACCCCTGTTCCCAGCCGACATGAACTCAAACGCCTCGCACATGATGCTTCTCCCGCGCCGGCAAATTCCTTACGTCTTGTTGATCGCGCTGACCATCGCCTCGGGCGCCGTTGCCGGGGCGTTTAACAACCGCTGGGGCACGCCGGCAAACTTGTCGGCGGCCGGCGAACGGGTTGCCAACTTTCCCAAACAGGTCGGTCCCTGGCGGCTGGAAACCGCGGAGCCGTTTATTCCCGTCGTGGCCGAGATGCTGGAATGCGCGGGAAGCCGGTCGTGTACCTATCGCCATCAGCAAACCGGCGCCGTGGTTCGCGTCGGCCTGCACGTCGGGCCGCCGGGACCGACGTCGGTCCATACGCCGGACGTTTGCTACAGCAGTCAAGATTTTGAGCAAATCGGCCCGCGCACGCGGATCGAGCTGCTTTCGCCTGCCCGTGGCGGCGGCACGTTTTGGAAAGCCGATTTCCGCGCCCGCACCTTGCGCGGCGGGGCGATGCACGTGATCTACGGTTGGAGCACGGGCCACGGCTGGGTGGCGGCCGATCGGCCACGCTTCGAGTTTGTGGGTCATCGGCTGCTGTACAAGTTGCAGGCGGCCTCGGTTTACGACGAAGACAACGACGAGGACGGTCCGCCGGCCTATCAGCAGTTTTTGGAAGAGTTGCTGCCGCTGGTCGATGCCCAGATTCTGCGTGGGCCGTCGCGGTAAGCACGCCGGCCGGTGGAAGTCGTCGCCAACACATCGTTCGCCCGTCCCTTTTTCCTTGCCTGTTTCCTTTAGAAAGCACGGGAGCCAGCATCCATGAGTTACGCCCTTCGTAGTGAGGCGGTTGAGCGAGAATTGCTCGATCGCACAGCCGACAACGACGCTGGCGGGCGGCTTGCACCCACGGCCTACCTGTGCCGCAAGGGGGCGGTCGATCGCCTCGCGGCGTGGCTGCTGTTGGCCGCCGGCTGGCCGATCATTTTGGCGACCATGCTCGTCGTCCGCCTGACTTCTCGCGGCCCCGCCGTTTTCCGGCAAACACGCGTCGGTCTTCACGGCCGCATCTTCGTGATGTACAAAATCCGCACCATGCGGATCGATGCCGAAGCGGCCAGCGGCCCGGTCTGGACCCAACAGAACGATCCGCGGATCACGAGCGTCGGCCGTTGGATTCGCCGCCTGCACCTCGATGAGCTCCCGCAGCTCATCAACGTCGTCAAGGGCGAAATGGCACTCATCGGCCCCCGGCCCGAACGCCCTGAATTCACGCAAAAGCTCGCCCTCGACGTTCCGGGCTATCTCGACCGGCTGCTGGTGCTTCCGGGTGTCACCGGCCTGGCCCAAATCAACCTGCCGCCCGATACCAATCTCGACAGCGTGCGGCGCAAACTGATTTTGGACCTGGCCTATGTTCGCGAGGGAAGCTTGTGGCTCGACCTGCGAATTTTCGCCTGCACGTGTGCCCGCTTGTTCGCGGTCAAGGGACCGCGCGTCACGCGTTTGTTCGGCCTGCAGCGAATCGCCTACCTGCCGGCCCCCGCGGCCTTTGACGCCGGGACGGCGACCATGGCCACGGACGACGAGTCGCCCACCGTCGACTTGGTTGCCGCCAGCCTGCTGGCCAAGACGAACGGCCATGTCCATCCAGCGGCCAACGGCCACAACGGACACGCCGGCCCCTGGTCGGACGAAGTGCCCGCCGCCGCCCGCCGCCGCCCAAGATAACAATTCATCATTTGCATTTTGCAATTCGCCATTCCCCCCATGCTGCAAAACGCCTTCACCGTCGACGTGGAAGATTACTTCCAGGTCACCGCCTTCGAGCGGCACATCCGCCGCGACGACTGGTCGACGTTCGAAAGCCGGGTCGCCCGTGGCACCTATCGCCTGCTCGATCTGCTTGCCCGGCACAACACGCGGGCCACGTTCTACGTGCTGGGCTGGGTTGCCGAACGCTTCCCCGAACTGGTCCGCGAGATTCAATCGGCCGGGCACGAGCTCGGCTCGCACAGCTACTGGCACCGCTTGGTTTACCACCTGTCGCCCGACGAGTTCCGCGAGGATCTCGTCTTGTCGCTCCGCATTCTCGAAGGCATCACCGGTCAGGCCGTGGCGAACTATCGGGCACCCAGCTTTTCCATCACCCGCCGCTCGCTGTGGGCGCTGGACATCCTGGCCGAGCACGGCATCACTTGCGATTCGAGCGTCTTTCCGATTCACCACGATCGCTACGGGGTGCCCGGCGCCCAGCGGCACATTCATCGCCTCGACACGCCGGCCGGCCCGCTGTGGGAGTTTCCGCCCTCGGTGTCGCGCGTGAGCGGCGTGAATTTGCCGGTGTCGGGCGGCGGCTATTTCCGGCTTTATCCATTGTCGCTGACGATCCGCTGCCTCGAACGAATCAACCATGCCGGGCGGCCGTTCATGTTTTATGTTCATCCCTGGGAAGTCGATCCCGGTCAGCCTCGTTTGCCGGCCGGCACGCGGCTCTCGCGACTGCGGCACCGCGTGAACCTGGCCTCGACCGAAGCCAAGCTCGACCGCCTGTTGGCCCGCTTCCGCTTCGGCCGTGTCTCGGACGTCATCGCTCAACACGCCCATGAGTCTGTAGGGAGCGCCCTCTGTGGCGCTCCGTGAATTGTGAACCTGCTTTACCTCGTCCATCGACTGCCTTACCCGCCCGACCGGGGCGACCGCATTCGTTCTTGGCACCTGCTGCGGTTCTTGGCCGAGCATGCCCGAGTCGACGTGGCTTGCCTGGCCGACGAGCCGGTGACCGACGAACAGCGCCGGGCGCTGGCGGCCGTCTGCCGGCGCGTGGCCATCGTGCCGCTCGACCGCCGTGTTCGCTGGTTTCACGCCGCCCGCTCGTTGGCCCGCGGACGCTCGGCGACGGAGGGTCTGTTTCATTCGCGGCAGCTTGTGCGGACCCTGACCGACTGGGCGAGCGAAACGCGCTACAACCGCGTGGTGGCCTTCTGTTCGAGCATGGCTCCCTATCTCGACCTGCCGGCGTTGTCGGGCGTGGCGAAGTTCTGCGACCTGGTGGATGTCGACAGTCAGAAGTGGTTCGACTACGCCGCCACGGCCCGCGGCCTCAAACGCCGGCTGTTCGCGCTCGAAGGCCGCCGCGTGCGAAAGCTCGAAATGAATCTTGCTCATCAAACCGAAGCGCTCCTCGTCGTCAGCCAACCCGAAGCCGGGCTGCTGCATCGCTTTTGTCCGATGGCCAACGTGCATGCCATCGCCAACGGCGTCGATCTCGATTACTTCCACAATCCAAAATCCAAAATCCAAAATCCAAAATCTCTCGTGTTCGTCGGCGCTCTCGACTATCGGGCGAACATCGACGGCGTCACCTGGTTTTGCCGCCAGGTCTTGCCGCGCGTCCGTGCCCGTTATCCGCAAGCCGTCGTCTCGCTGGTCGGCCGCAATCCGCTCTCCGCCGTTCGCGAGCTGGCCTCGCTGCCGGGCGTCGAGCTGGTGGGCCAGGTGCCCGACATCCGGCCGTTCGTGGTCGCCGCCACCGTGGCCATCGCGCCCTTGCGAGTGGCCCGCGGCATCCAAAACAAGGTGCTGGAAGGAGCCGCCCTGGGCAAGCCGGTGATCTCCTCGAGCGCCGCCCTGGAGGGCTTCGACCTGGTTCCGGGCGAGCACGTTCTGCGGGCCGACACGCCCGACGAGTGGCTGGCCGCCATTTCGCTCTTGTTCGACGACCCCGCCGAGCGCGACCGCCTGGCCGCGGCCGGCCAGGCCTTTGTCGAAGAGCACCACACCTGGTCCGCCCGGCTCGCCCCGCTGGCGGACCTGCTCCGCCTCGATGCCTCTGTCGGGAACGCCCTCTGTGGCGTTCCGGAGCTTGCCACCCGCCGGGCGGAAGCTCTCGCCGTAGCGATGAACCCTGAACCCTGACCCCCGAACTCTCTCTTCGTGGCTCACGACATCACACTCGAACCGACCGACGAAACCGTAGGCCAGGCTTTCCCGCCTGACGCCGACGGCGGTGGCGCCACCGGCACGCTCACGCCTGCCGCTCGCCACGACCAAATCGAAAATCCAAAATCCATAATCCATAATGACTCCGACGACGAGCTGCCCGTCACGATCATCGAGCGCAAGCCGGGCTGGAAGTTCGTCGATCTGGCCGAGCTGTGGCGTTATCGCGAGCTGCTCTATTTCCTTACTTGGCGCGACGTCAAGGTCCGCTACAAGCAGACCGTGCTCGGCGCCGCCTGGGCCGTGTTGCAGCCCTTCGCCACGATGGTCGTGTTCAGCCTGTTCCTGGGCCGCTTGGGCAACATGTCGAGCGGCGACCTGCCGTATCCGCTGTTCGCCTTCGCCGGGCTGTTGCCGTGGACCTTTTTCGCCACGGCCATTTCGCAGGCTGGCTCCAGCGTGGTGGGCAGCCAGAACCTGGTGACCAAGGTCTACTTTCCGCGGCTGTTCATTCCGATGGGTGCGGTGGCGGCCGCGCTGGTCGACCTGGCGGTGGCCTGCGGCATGCTGCTGGCCATGATGCTGTATTACGGGGTGATGCCCGGCTGGGGGCTGTTGTTGGCTCCTTTGCTGGTGATCGGGCTGACGGTGGCGGCGTTGGGCGTGGGGGTGATGTTGTCGGCCTTGACGGTGGCCTATCGCGACTTTCGTTATGTGGTTCCGTTCATGGTTCAGCTTTGGATGTTCGCCACGCCGACCATCTACATGCAGGCCGACTCGGTGATCAGTCCCAAGTGGCACAGCCTGATGCCGTTCAACCCGGCGTTTGGTTTGATCCTCAATTTTCGCCAGGCGACGCTGGGCGGCCCGCTCGACCTGTGGGCCTTGGCGGTTTCGCTTTCGGTTTCGGTGTTGCTGTTGATCGGCGGCTGTTTGTATTTCCGCCGCGTCGAGCGCAGTTTCGCGGACATTATTTAGTGGTTAGTGGTTGGTGGTTAGTGGTTAGTGGTTAGTGGTTGGTGGTTAGGGGTTAGTGATTAGGGGTTGGCCTTCCCAGGCCGACAGGTCTTGAAAGTAGCAGGCACACTCCGCTGTGCCGTCCGCCGCGTTCGCGTGAAGGGTTGCAGTTGCGGAAAACAACGCCCGCTCTTCCATCTTTTTATTCGTAAGTCGTTTGTTTGTTGCTTGTTGCGTTGCTTGCTCGATTTGCCTGAAAACGCTTGCCGCAATAACCTGGACAGGGGGGTGCAAGTCCCAAGTCCCGGACCCCGGACCCCGTTTGAGTTTCTGTCAGTCATCTTGTAAAGCTTCGCCGAACCCGGTACGCAGGTGCCGTACACCAACCCGAAGCGCCAGCGAGGAACGTGAAAAAGGCGACAAAACCTCGCTTGCGCTTCGGGTTAGTGTGAAATGGGAACGGGTTCGGCGAAGCTTTACGTCATCTTTCTCTCCTTCGTTGGTTAGAGGTTGCCGAACTTGAACGCTTGCATTCTCGCACCGAACTGGCTTGGCATGTTCCACGGCTGCCGCAAATTTGCACCAGCCGCAAAACACGGCATATTTTGCGTCTGACCTCAGTTACAAAGACCGGCGGACGGCACAGCGGAGTGTGCCTGCTACTTTCAATCCGCAGCCTAACACCCGAGTGGCTCGGGTGGTTCGTGAAAAACACCACCTGAACGGGTTGCGAGCGTGCCAATTCGTAAAGTGTTTTGTGGCTAGTGGTTAGGGCAATGAGACCGTGGTTAGTGGTTAGTGGTTAGTGGATTGGTTAGTGGTTAGTGGTTAGTGGTTAGTGGTTAGGGGTTAGGGGTTAGGGGCTGGCGACTTCCAAGTTCCCTGAACCCTGAACCCTGAACCCTGAACCCTGAACCCCGAACCCTGAACCCTGAACCCTGAACCCTGAACCCCGAACCCTGAACCCTGAACCCTGAACCCTTTCGCGGGTTTGTCGGGCAGCGGAGCCGGCGTTAAAATAGGTTTATGAGCACGCCCTTGATCGAAGCGTTGGAACATGTCGAGTTGACGCCGGGCACGTATTGCTGCCATGTCAAGGGCCATTGGGTCGAGGTCCGCGTGCGTAAAGAGCAACCCCTGCTTGCCAAGCCCTTTGACGAGTCGGACGTCATGCTCGACCCCTGGTTTGAGTTGCCCGGCCTGAACGCGGTAGGCCGCTGTGAGGTTAAGGCCGGTATCGAATTGACAGTTGATCCCCCAGACGTCCCAAGCGAGTGGGCCGGCGATTGATCTACCAATGTCCGGCCATAGATTCGGCGGTCGACCAGGGCGACATCGTTGACGGCTGCCCGCTGCTTGAGGTTGTGGCTTTTGACCCTGACAGCATCAAGCCGGCGCAGATCGGATACGCCGCCGCTCGGATCGTCGTGCTCACCCAAACTTGTGACCTTGCGAATCGAAAGACGACGCGGGTCTGCGCGGCGCGTGTGCTTGTTGCCCAAGAAATGGTCGATCAGCGGATCGTGAAGGAGGCCGAAGTCAGAGGGCCAATTCGCGCAGGCCGGGTTTTCGGCATGTATTACCTGCCGAAGGACGTAGCGTTGGGCCTGCCGGAGGCGATCGTCGACTTGCGCCAGCTTCACACGGTTCGGCTCGACCTGCTGCAAGCCCTGGTTCGCAATGGCAAACGTCGCGCTCGCATTCAGCCGCTTTACCGCGAGCACCTCGCCAAGCATTTCGCCGACACCTACAGTCGCATCGGCCTGCCGGAGCCCTACGAAACGGATGCCTGAAATCCGCTCCTACGGCGTTTGCTTACTGAACCCTGAACCCTGAACCCTGAACCCTGAACCCTCGCCGGGACTTTGGACTTCGGACTTTGGACTTTAATTCAGCCACGGATCGACCACCGAAAAAACACGGATAATTGAGTAGAGTAGGCGGGGAGGTTGGCCTCCCCGCCCCTCGTCAAACCGGACGGGCGGATTTCCCGCATCCGGCTTTCCCAAGAAATTCAGCCTTGCGGCCTAGTTTCCACCTCGGTGCAGAGACGTTGTTCCGTAGCGGGGTTTGACCCCAAGCGGTTCTCCTTACTTCTTGCAGAAACAGATTCTTGGTAGGGTCCCTTCGCTCCACCGGAATTACCCGGCTTCATCGCTACTACGAACCCATCCGACTCCCGGCGAGACCGGCCGGCGGTTATTTGTTCCCGTCGGTCGTTGGTTGCGAGGCTCCACGAGTCGTGAACCTTCTCGCCGGGTCTCCCAGGTTCCTGATTGATCTTTCGACGCCCGCCGTCCGCTCTCACTCCGGGGAACATCGGCCGCCGCACGCGCTTGTTACTTGGCGGCCGACACCGGGCTTCACCGTTTCTGGGCGGCTGGCCCTTCCCTTGTCGAATTAACGAAGCCGAAACCGGTTCACTTTCGTTACGGCTGACGTCTTCGCCTTTCCAGGCTCCAGCCGAGAGGTTGCCCTACTCGACTGCTGGATCGGCTACATGTCGAACGAGCAATTTCACATGGTCAGCTCCTTTCAGCTAACAAGATCAACCAAGCTTCCCTGGCGCACCAGAAGAACTGCCGGACAGAAAAAGACCGACCACGCCACGCGCAACTGAACGAAAACTCTCCTTGTGGTTTACGGCGCCGGTAGCTCGGCGAGATATGTGAAGCGAACTCGCACAGATGACCGGCAACGAATTACAACAAGATCGCTCGGCACGAATGTCGGACTTCGCGGTCGCGCGGCCGGCGATGATCGTCTGCTTGACGGTAAATGCACTGGTGCTGATGTACGTTGCTGTCGAGCGGCCTGAGTACCTTGCAGACTACCGGCTCAATCCAAACCCAGACGCCAGGCACTACGTGCTTCTCGGTGAGAACCTCCTGACAACCGGGCACTTCTCCCGCTGCAGTAGCCCGCCCTTCGTTCCAGATATTTTGCGGACTCCCGC
Organism: Pirellulales bacterium; assembly: GCA_035533075.1. NCBI lineage: Bacteria > Pseudomonadati > Planctomycetota > Planctomycetia > Pirellulales > Pirellulales bacterium. The sequence goes on from DATLUO010000035.1 coordinate 21,463, forward strand.
CTATCCAGTCTTCGCTGGCGCCCTGAATATTCTCGGTGGCCCGCTGGCGATTTACCTGGTTCAAGCGCTGCTTGGCACAATTTCATGTCTGCTCGTCGTCAAGCTTGCCCGGCCTCAATTTGGCGATCGCGCCGCTCGCTGGGCAAGCATTCTTTTCGCGGGGGACCTGTTGCTTGCGATATCGAACTTCGAAGCGATGTCGGAACCTCTCTACCTGTTTCTTACACTCGCCGCGATCGTATGCCTGATTCCGGTCATCACAGCCGCTCGCAACAGTCCTCGATACCTCGGCCGCGTCGCATCGGGCGGGGCGCTGCTGGCCGCCGCCACGCTCACTCGCCCCGCAGGCTTTTACCTCCCGGTGGTCGTCGTTTGTTTGCTCGTCTTACGAGGTCTCTATACCCGAGCAGCCATGCGGGCAGTATTACAGTCAGCCGTGCTGGTTTTCGCGACCGGTATGCCCGTTGGAGCTTGGGTGGCGCGAAATGCCATAACATTCTCAGTGCCGCATCTGACCAATGCGGACGCCATCATGATCGTCTACTTTGCTGGCGCGGGCGCCTATCAGGTAGAACGTGGCCTGACGCTGGAGCAAGCGCAGGAGCAAATTGAAATGGAATACGCGTTACCGTCACCCCGAATGACGAATAATCACTGGATAAGCCCCCAGTCCGTGGCGGAAATGGATTCCGCGCTGCGGGCTGTGAAACGCGATATCTTAGCTAAATACCCTCGATCTTTGGTTATTTCGTCGCTTCTAGGGGCGATGAAGGCGACCGTATCACATAACCTGGCTTTTCTCGCGGCTGCCAGTGGATCGGAGTGGCACGCTCCGCGGATTGCGTCGCTCCTGCGGGGTGAGCTCGCTTCGTTTGATCGCCTTCGCGAGAACCCAGCGCCGCTCGCGGTGGCCTTCATTTGGCAGATGCTCTACCTGATTCCCGCAGTACCGCTTGCCGCGTTGGGCCTATTTATCGCGTTGCGCGACCCGTCTAACCGATGGACCGGCTTCGCGCTCGTAGGAATACTCGCGTACTTCTATCTCACGGTCGCCGTGGTAGGTGTGGAGGCATACTATCGCAGCCGCATCCCGCACATGCCTTACATCTACGCCTTTGCCGGATTGGCCCTGGCGAAGGCGCTTCCACGACCGCGCGATAACAGCAACCTAGACTCGACCGCCCGGCGTCGCCAAGTGATTACGTCATGCAGCATGGCGCCGCCAAGAGGAGAAAACTAAATGGCGACAGCTCTCGCACACGAACTCGATCAACAGCCGGCATCGGTTGGCCACGAGCAGGCGCACGCCAGCTCAACGCGCCTCCCCGGGCTCACCGTTGTTATTCCGGCTCTCAACGAAGAGGAGAGTATTGGCAATACCGTGCGGCGATGCCTGAACGCCGTCCCCCAAATCATGGACGAGGGACACGTTCGCCATGTTGAGGTAATCGTCGTCAGCGATGGGTCTACCGACCGCACGGTTGAGATTGCCCAAGAGCTGGCAGACAGCGAACCGCCGGTCTCGTTGATCATTTTTCCGCAGAACAAGGGATACGGCGCGGCCATCAAAGCCGGGTTTGAGCAAGGCACCGGCGAGCTCGTGGCGTTTCTCGATGCCGACGGCACCTGCGACCCCACTTACTTTGCCGAAATGTGCCGCGTGTTGCAAGAGGAGTCGGCCGCCGTGGTGCTCGGCTCGCGCATGGGCGAGCGCAGCCAGATGCCCCGCATTCGTCGAATCGGGAATCGAATCTACGCTTTCATGCTTGGCCTGCTGAGCGGCCGTGCGGTAGACGACACGGCGAGCGGAATGCGCGTCATTCGGCGAACGGCACTGCGACAGCTCTATCCACTACCCGATGGGCTGCACTTTACCCCCGCCATGAGCGCTCGCGCCCTGATGACCGGGCTGGACGTCGTGGAAATCCCCATGGACTATGCGGAACGGGTCGGCCGCAGCAAACTCAGTGTGCTGCGCGACGGCGTGCGGTTCTTTCGTTCGATCCTGGAGGCGCTGTTGCTCTACCGCCCCGGACGGTTTTTCTCGCTAGGAGCGATTGTTTGCCTGGTCATCGGCCTGGCTTGGATTCTTTACCCCATAGAGTTCTACCTGCGAAACCAGCGCCTCGAAGAATGGATGATTTACCGCGTCCTGTTGGCGTCGTTTCTGTTTACCTGTTCATTTGTGCTACAAACCGCGGGTAGCGTCGCCGACCGCCTGGTCTCTCTGCTGTGGAAATCAAGCGCGAAAACGTTTTGGAGCCATCTGTCCGATAAGATAATTTCAAGACGCTGCCTTTACGGACTTTCCGCTGTGGCCCTTGTCAGCGGCACCGTTCTCGTCGCACCTGGGGTGTGGGAGTATGTGACCACCGCGCATGTCACCACGCACTGGTCCCGGGTGGTGGCCTGCCTGTTCCTCTACCAGTTGGCGATCACCGGGGTGATCACCGCCGTCCAGCTCGACATTATCGCGCTCTGGAAAAGCCAGCTCGTCGCCCGCTCCAAATAAAGTCAGGGACGTAGGTCAGGCTTTCCAGCCTCACGTCAATCGGCAGCAAAACCCACGCAACGCATCGCGACAAAAACACCGTGAACGAGTTCGACGCATACGTTGAAACTTACGACTGCGCGTGCCAGCGCGGCCTGAGCCTTACCGGCGAGGACCGCGACTATTACGCGCGGCGGCGCGTCGCGATCACGCGCACGCTATGCTCGGATCCCGCTGGGGTCCGCCAGATCATCGACTTCGGATGCGGACTAGGGCATACCGCGCCTCTGCTGCTTTCGGCCTTCCCAAACGCCAGCGTTCTCGGAATCGACAACTCGCGTGAAACGATCGAACGTGCGTGCTTGGCTTACGGCAGCAAACGCGTCAGCTTCACATGCGATGACGGCGACTGGCCCGTAGCGGATGCCGACTTGATCTATTGCAACGGGGTGTTCCATCACATTCCCAAGGCCGATCGTCCGCCGGTCGTTGATCGGCTGCTGGCGAGTGTGCGGCCGGGCGGCGTGTTCGCCCTGTGGGAAAACAACCCCTGGAATCCCGGTACGCGGTTGGTGATGAGACGAATTCCATTCGACCGCGATGCGATCACGCTGTCTTACCGCGAAGCCTCCGCACTGGTGCGGGACGCGGGCTTTTGCGTCGACAAAGCCACGTTTCACTTTTATTTCCCTGCCCTATTGAACTTTCTTCGCTCGGCGGAGCCGTTGCTGTCCACAATTCCACTGGGCGGCCAATACTGCGTGCTCGCCCGTCGCCCAGTTTGCGCGCGCAGCGCGATGCATGAGCCGCTCGCGCTGGCGTGATGCTTACCGCATGAAGGGACTCATCTTCACCTATGTCATGTGCTACGGCGGCTCCGTTGTGGCGCTCTTCAAGCCATGGTATGGGCTGTTGGTCTACGTGTGCTTCGCCATTATCAAGCCGAACGCACTGTGGTATTGGGTGGTCCCGGAGGGGAACTTCAGCCGGATTGTGGCCATTGCGCTGCTTCTGGGCTGGTGCATGCGGGGCGCCTGGAACTGGAACTTCGGTCGTGCTGGACTGCTGGTTGCTGCGGTGTCTTTCGCCGTCCTTTGGGCCGCGCTTCTGGTTCCCACATCCTACGATACTTCAAAGGCGTGGGGCTTCGTCGACGGACATTTGAAGATCCTGCTGCCGATCATCGTCGCTATGACCACGATTCGGTCAGTGAACCAAGTCAAACAATTGGCCTGGGTAATCGCACTCAGCCAGGGCTATGTTGCGTTGGAACTGAACCTGAGCTATTTTGGCGGCTTCAACCGCATGCAGGAGCTTGGTTTCGGCAGCCTTGACAACAATGGGTGCGCGATCACCATGAACGCGTGCGTTGGGCTCTGCTTCTTTCTGGGTTTGCACGCCGAGAAACTTTGGCAAAAAGGGGTGGCCTTCGCCTCGGCGCTCTTCATTGCTCATGCCGTGATGCTCTCCTTTTCCCGCGGGGGACTGCTGGGCCTAATAGTAACCGGCCTGGTCAGCTTCTGGCTGATTCCCAAGCGGCCCGTCCATTATCTCGCGTTCGCGATTGCCGTTGCCATCGGCCTGCGTCTCGCCGGAGCGCAGGTGCTGGAACGCTTCGGCACCGCATTTGTCGACGAGCGTGAGCGGGACCGGTCTGCCAGCCTGCGCCTTTTGCACTGGGACGCCTGCACCAAGTCGATGCTCAAGAACCCTTGGGGTGTTGGTCCGTTTCAATGGCCGCACACGGCCATGGAATATGGATTGCCAGAAATGGAGGCACACAGTTTCTGGTTCCAGACCGGGGCCGAGCTGGGCGTGCCGGGTTTGTTGGCCTTCGTTCTTTTCTATCTCGGCTCGATATGGCGGCTCTGGCCACTGGCTCGGGGCAAATTGTCGGTGGCCGACCCGTGGCTGGTCAATCTGGCGCAAATGGTGATCGCGTCGCTGGTCGGGTTTTGCGTCTCCACGCAGTTCGTGAGCTCTCAGGGTGTGGAAACCCCCTTCTACGTCGCCCTGGTTGGTATGGGAACATTGAAACTCTACTCCCTTCAGTCGGCCGCTTTGCCGGTAAGGTGGCAACGAACGACAAGCTGGGCTCCTGCAACGAGGCCTGCATGAAACCCGCCATCCAAGTCGAAGGACTGTCGAAGAGCTACCGGATCTCGGGAGGGGACCGGGGCCAGTACCGCACGCTGCGCGAGTCGCTCACCGGCGCCGCGCTGGCTCCCTGGCACGGTTTCCGGCGGCTCGTCGGAAACGGGCCGCCGGCGCGCACCCAAAACGCGCAGACCGTGCGGGCGCTCGACGACGTCTCACTCGAGGTCCGGCCGGGCGAGGTGGTGGGGGTGATCGGCCGCAACGGGGCGGGCAAAAGCACGCTCTTGAAGATCATCAGCCGGGTCACGGAGCCGACGGCGGGCCGCGTCGCCTTGCGCGGCCGCTTGGCCAGCCTGCTTGAGGTCGGCACGGGCTTCCACGCCGAGCTTACGGGACGCGAGAACATCTACTTGAGCGGCGCGGTCCTCGGGATGTCGAAGCGCGACTTGGCGCGTCAGTTCGACGCCATCGTCGATTTCGCCGAGATCGGCGGCTATCTGGATACCCCGGTCAAGCGCTATTCCAGCGGCATGCTCGTGCGGCTGGCCTTCGCGGTCGCGGCACACCTGGAACCGGATATTCTGCTCTTGGACGAAGTGCTGGCCGTGGGCGACGCGGGCTTTCGCGCCAAGTGCATCCGCCGCATGAAGGAGCTGATTTCGTCGAACGTGGCCGTGCTCTTCGTCTCGCACCAGCGGAGCCAGATCGTCCAGGTCTGCCAGCGCTGCGTCGTACTGCACCAAGGGCGGCTGGTCTACTCGGGCAATCCGGAAGCGGCCTGGCAACAATACGTCGACACCCTGCAAGCGGCGCCGGCGACCGTCAACTTCGCGAGCGCCTGCCAGTCTGGCGGGCGGCTGCTTGGTCTGACGATCACCGACGCCGACGGGCGGGCGACGACAAGCGTCGCGGCGAACGAGCCGTTGTCGCTCACCGTCGCTTACCAACTCGACCGGCAAATCGATCGACTTGGCCTTGGAATCAACTTTCACCAGGGCAACGGCGACCTGCTTGCCGACTGGACCACGTTCGACTGCGGCGTTGAGATCCCTCGCCTCCCCGGCCGCCATTCTCTGCGGCTCGACCTTGAGGGCCTGCCGGTTTCGGGCGGTAGCTATCTCATCGGCGTGCGTCTCTATGACCTGCAAAGCGGCGATGCGCTTGACCGGCATTTCCAGAGATACCCACTCATGGTGAACGGGCCGGCCGATCAACATTTGATTTCGCTCCGCCAACGGTGGACGCATTCCACCACCGAAATAAAACGGCGGCCTGCACAAACTGATCTGTTGGAGATATAGGAATATGGCCGAAACCTTTCTCGCGAGAAACGACGCGATCGATCTGCAGGGCACCAATGCGTTAACTGGAAATAAGCCGCCCGCAGGCGGATGCTCATCGCTCAAGGCCACCGGTTCGGCCACAGCCGGGCCGGCGTTTAAACAGCGCGCGGCACGCTTGGCGACGCGACTAGCTAGTTCGTATCTACAGAATAGGTACTGTCGTCTTGGCAAGCGACTGTTGTGGGACCGCCTCTGTGTTCCTCACTTGTCGTGGCGCCAAGACGATCTTGTCTGCCGGACGCAATTCGGCGCACGAATGTCCTCGCGGCCTTGCGAGTTCATCGAAAGCCGGATTCTCTTCTTCGGCGCCTGGGAACCGCGAATTACATCCCTGTTTCAGGAAATAATCAAGCCGGGAGATGTGGTCCTCGACGTCGGCGCGAATGTCGGATATTTCACGCTGCTGGCGTCGGCTTGCGTCGGCCGGCAGGGTCGTGTATACGCCGTGGAACCGAGTGACTCAATCCGGCGCCGTTTACTTCATAACCTCGAGCTTAACGGGACAGACAACGTCACAGTCCTTCCCTGCGCCGCCTGGGACTGTTGCGGAGAAGCTACCTTTAGTCTCGCCACGCACAACGGTGGTGCGTCGTCGCTACGGCCACTGGAATCGCAATACGGTGCCGTTGAAGAGCATGTCAAACTCGCGCGGCTTGACGGGCTCATCCCGGCTGAGGATGCGTCACGCGTCCGCTTGATCAAACTCGACATTGAAGGCGCCGAGTTGCACGCGTTGCGTGGGCTGTCCCGGCTATTTGATGTCAACCGCGAGGTGGCGATCGTTTCCGAGGTAAACCCACAGATGCTCAGAGAGCTTGGTGAGTCAGCAAGCAACCTGTGTAATTCGCTGACAGATCTTGGTTTCTCCGCGTACGCCATCGAGAACGACTACTCCGTCGAAGCTTACCTCCGGCCACAAAGGGCTAAGCTGCCGCAACGGCTGGAGCGCGCTCCGACGGAAGCCGGTGAAGTGCTCTTCACGCGAGCAAGCATGCCTCCGCTCGGTTAATCGCTGTGAGTAGATACTGATATGGCTAGCGTCAAAGACTTGTTCGTGCGCACATTAAATCGTCCGTTGCGGCGATTTGGCGCCGAGATCGTTCCGGCGTGGCAGCGCCAGTGGTGGCGCTGTCCAAGCGCGTTTGAGCTCGGTGGACGGAACTTTTCGTACTTCTACCATTGTTATAACTGTGGCTGGCCACCGTATGCCACGGAACGCTGCGCCGAGTTGGGATTAGCCGACGCATGGTTGAACGAGTTACACGACACAAATGAGCTGGTGGAAGTTGGCGCGGTAACGCCCTACTATTGGCCCAGCCGCGTTAAGAATGTGGTCGACCCGTTTGACCCGCACAAACTTGTCACCTTGCGACTCTCGCTGTTCGACGTCGATTTCACGGGGAAAACCGTCCTCTCCATTTCGACGCTCGAGCACGTCGGCTTGGCTGAATACGGCGGTGAGAAGTCGCCTGGGCAGGCCGTGCGGGCGCTACGAAAGATTCTCGACGAGTCGCCCTGCTTCCTTTTGACCGTGCCCGTGGGTTACAACCCGGCTCTCGACGGGCTCTTTTTTGAAAACGCCAGCTCTGTTACCCGCGACGCACAATTGCGATTCCTCGTTCGTACGGCAGATGGGCAGTGGCGTGAGGAAATCATCACGAGCGATGCACGCCGCCCTTACGACGCGCCAGGAGTCAACCACGGAAGATCCGCCTCCGCGTTGGCGGTTTTGGAGCGCGGCGACCTGCTGAGATTGGGTCCTGTGGTTGGCGAAGCGGCGGGAGCGGTCTATGCCCGTTGACCGGCAACTTTCCGCGCGGCCGATCTTCATCGTGGGGGCTCCGCGGTCTGGCACCACGCTCATGCGGTCGATTCTCGACGCGCACCCTGAGATCTTTTGCCCGGCTTGGGAGACGGGATTGTTCGTGCATTTCGACGAGATGCTCAATGGCGACCTGCTGAAGGTGATGCGTGTGGAAGGCCCACACTTTCCTTTATCGCGGGCCGACGTGATCGACTGGGTTCGTCGCTCGGCGGAAGACATGATGGGATTGTTTGCCGCCAAGGCAGGCAAGCCGCGCTGGGCTGAGAAGACACCTGCACACGTCTACAACATGCGGCTCATTACCGAGGCGTTTCCCGAGTGTCAGTTTATTCACATGATTCGCGACGGCTACGAAGTCGTGCGGTCGCTGCAGAACATGCCCTGGGCGCCGCGGCAGATCCACTGGAGCACGAGCCGCTGGACGAGCAGCATTGCAGCGGGGCGCGAGTGCGGCGCGGAGTTGGGCGTCGCGCGATACGTTGAAGTGCGGTACGAAGACCTTACCAAGCGCGCCGAGCCGACCTTGCGGAAGGTCTGCGAATTTCTTGACGAGCCGTTCGCCGAGCAAATGCTGGCCTTCGATCGCGCCGAGAACAACTCCTGGGGAGCCACGCAAAAGCCGCTGCAAGACAAGCCCGTGAACAAGCACCGGGATCTGGGACCGATGGAACGGCTGGTGTTCCGCCTCAAAGGCGGCAGGCTGCAGCGCGAATTAGGGTACGGTCGGTGAAAGTCGGAATTTACCAGAGCTACTGGGGCGAGGTGGGCGGCGGCCAGCGCTATCTGGCCGCCGTGGCCGAAGTGCTCGCGCGCAGCCACGACGTGGAGATCGTGCATCACTGCGACGAGTTCGATCCGTTGGCGACGGGCCAGGCGATGGACGTCGATCTGGCGGCGATCGCCTTCCGCTATATCGAACCAGCGGAGCGGACAACACCGCAGAGTCGAAATCCGTGGATGCGGCTGCGCGAGGAGGCCGAGTGGTGCGCCGAGGTCAGCCAGCCCTACGACCTGTTCATCAACTGTGGCAATACCGTGCCGTTCTTCTGCCACGCCCCGCGGGGCGTCTTGATCACCTTCTTCCCGGAAACAAGCTGCGACCAGTTTCATGGGCGAGCGACGAAGGCCTGGCGCCGAAGGTCCCTGGCGCACAGGTTCGTCGCGCGGGCCTTTCACGGCGTTGAATGGCGTCGGCGGTTTGCGGGCTACCAGCAGGTGATGACCTGTTCGGAATACTCGCGGCGCTGGTTGGGGCAACTCTGGTCCGTCAAGGCCGACGTACTCTACCCGCCGCTGCGGCGGGGCTTATCGCCAAAAGAGAAAGAGCCGCTGATTCTTTCCGTCGCGCGGTTTGACGGCGGCCGGCACAAGCGGCAGGACCTGCTCGTCGAGGCGTTCAAACGGCTCTGCGACGCGGGCGTCGCCGGCTGGCGCCTGGAACTTGTCGGCTCCGTGGCAAGAAACGATGCGGCGCGAACGTTTGTCGACTCGCTGCGCCGCTCGGCCGAGAACTATCCCGTCGACATCCAAGCCGACCTGTCCGCCGACGAATTGCGGCTGAGGCTCGAGCGCGCGGCCATGTTCTGGCACGCGATGGGTTACGGCGTGGACCGCAAGCACGAACCCGGTCGCCTGGAGCATTTCGGCATGGTGGCGACCGAGGCCATGGCCACCGGCTGCGTGCCCCTGCTGTTCGACGGCGGCGGTTTGCCCGAAAGCGTGTGCGATGGTCGCCACGGATTCCTATGGCAGGACGCCTCCGAGCTCGTCGCAAAAACGCGACGGCTGATCGACGACGCCGAGTTGCGGTCTCGCCTGAGCGCGGCGTCGATCGGACGCGCCGCCGACTTTTCGCAAGAAAAATTCGAGGAGCGGTTGCGCGAGGTGTTGTCGCCGGTGTTGCGATTTCCGCGGGTCCGACGCGCCGCGGAGCGCTTGGCGAATGCGACGGCCTGACAAGTTGCTGATCGTGGCCCATTCGCCTTTGCGGGGCGGGGCCGAATACTGTCTTGATACGACGTTGCGCAATCTCGACCGGAACAACTTCGACGCCACGGTGGTTTTTCCGTTCGAGGGGCCGATGAGCCACGCGGCACGCGAATACGGTTACGACGTGCGTGCGACGCCGCTTTGCCATTGGCTGTACTTCGACAAAGACGCATGGTACTGGAAGAATTTGTTAGGGCGATCTTGGGCCAACGTGCTCCGGTTGCGGCGATTGATTCGCGAAGTCCGGGCTGACGTGGTCTACACCAATACGAGTGCGATCTTCGAAGCGGCGGTGGCGGCCAGGTTGGCCGGCGTGCCGCACGTCTGGCACGTCCACGAGGTGCTGGCCGAGGGCAACCGCATGCAACAGCTTTTGCCGCTGCCGGTGATGAAGCGATTGATTTACCGACTATCGGACCGGATCGTGTTTGAATCGCACTCGGCGCGCCGCGTGTTCGAAACTTCGACGCCCGCCGATAAATCGGTGGTGGTTTACAATAGCCTTCGGCTGACGGACGAGATTGCAAATTGCAAATTGCAAATTGCAAATTGCAAATCGGACGAGAATGCTGCCGCGAATCCAAAATCCAAAATCCAAAATCCAAAATCCGACTGCCCTCACCTAGCCTCTCCCGAGGGGAGAGGGATTTTTGGCCTGGAGGCTGATGATCGCGTGATTGGTTTTGTGGGGCAGTTCATCGACCGCAAGAACCCGCTGCTGCTGCTCCGCGCGTTGGCGAAAGTGCGGGAAGTGCCGCGGCTTAAGTGCCTGTTTGCCGGAGAAGGACCGTTGGAAGGCGCGATGCGGGCAGCGATCGGCCGGTTGTGCCTGGGTGATATTTGCCGGATTGTCGGCTTTCAATCCGATGTGGCGCCGGTGATGCGAGCGATTGACATCTTGGTGCTCTCGTCGCGGCAGGAATCGTTCGGACTGGTGTTGGTTGAGGCGGCCAGCCAGGGCAAGCCGGCCATCGCCTGCCAGTGCCAAGGCCCTGGGGAGATCATTGTCGATGGGGAGACGGGCTTACTCGTGCCGCAGGACGACGAGAACGCGATGGCGCGCGCGATCGAACGGATGTTCGCGGATGACGGCGTGCGGCGGCGGATGGGCGACGCGGGCAGGCGGCGGGCGTACGAGGAGTTTTGCCCGGTGAAAAACACGCGGAAGCTGGAGCAGGTGTTTATCGAGGTAATTGAAGCGTCGCGGCGAGGCCGGCGTGAGCGCCGTAGCCCTCTCGCTCCGCGCGAGGAAAGCCTTCGTAGCCCGCTTGCTCCGCAAGCGGAAAGCCTTCGTAGCCCGCTTGCTCCGCAAGCGGATGGCGCGGGAGGATGGGCTTCCCAGCCCGTCTCGTCAGAACGTATCTCCGCTTCGACGAGGGATAGTAGCCACTGATTTTCACGGATGAAACACGGATAACGACAAATCCGTGTTTGATCGGTGTTCCATCCGTGGCCTGTGGAATGAATACCAAGAAACTTGTCAGCGTGGTCATGCCCGTGTTCAACGGCCAGGCGTTTCTGGCCCAGGCCGTCGAGAGCGTGCTGGCACAGACCTACCAACCGATCGAATTGATCGCGGTCGACGATGGCTCGACCGACGCCTCGGCCGACATCTTGGCAGGTTTTGGATCACGGATTCGCGTTATTCGCCAGCCGAACGCTGGCGTGTCGGCGGCGCGGAACGCGGGCATCGAGCAGGCGCGAGGCGAGCTGATCGCCTTTCTCGATCAGGACGACTGGTGGCAGCCGGAGAAAGTGGCGCGGCAGGTGGAGCTGTTTCAGACCGACGATCGGATCGGCCTGGTCCATACGGCGGTTGCCTGCTACGACGAGGCGCTCCAGCGCGAAGTAGGTCCGCAAGATCCGACTGCCCGCCCCGAAGACATGGTTGGCGACTGCCATGAATCGCTGCTGTTGGGCAATCCATTGGTGAACTCGAGCGCCATCGTCCGGCGATCGGCCCTCGACGGCGTGGGCGGACTGGACTTACAGATTCGTGGCAACACGGTGCAAGACTACGACCTTTGGCTGAGGATGGCGAGGCGTTACCGCTTCGCGTATCTGCCCGACCGGCTGACCGTTTTTCGGCTGCACGGCAAGCAGGGGCACCGCGACCGGCGGGCGATGCTCGGCGACGAGCTGGCCCTCCTCTTGCGAGAGCGGCGCGAAAACGAGTGGCGAGTGTCGAGTGCTGGCCGTCGGCGGTTGGCGGACCTGCACGATTCGCTGGCGACAGCTCATTTCGAGGCGGGAGACGCTTCGGAAGCACGGCGGCACTTCCGCACCGCGATGCGGATTGAACCGTCGCGCCGGCGCGTGGGTCGCTTCGGAGCGAGCTGCCTGCCGTATGCGGCGGTGTCGCGGATGCGAAGAGCGTGGCACTGGATGAAGGCAACCCCAAGTCCCCAATTCCAAGCCGCGACAGTTTCCACCCGCCCTCACCCTAGCCCTCTCCCGGAGGGAGAGGGGATCGCAGAACGGCACGGAGTCCGATCCCTACAGACGTGATTCCATCGTCGCTGAACCCTGAACCCCGAACCCTGAACCCTCTTTTGAAATTGTCTCTCAAACGTCTGGCCGACCTGATCGCCACCGCGCTGGTCTTGCCGGCCTGGCTGGCTTACCAAGTCGGCGCTTTGGCCATCGGCAAACAACAGGCATTTGCCGGTTGGTCGCAGGCGATGAGTTTGTTGCCTGGACTAAGCGGCGTCTATTTGCGAAGGGCATTTTACAAACTGACGCTGCCGCAGTGCGGCGACGGGGCCTGCGTCACCTTTGGCACGGTCATCTCACATCCGACTGCGCGCATCGGCTGCAATGTTTATGTCGGCGCCTTTTGCGTGTTGGGCGACGTAACCTTGGAAGACGACGTGCTGTTAGGCTCGCACGTCTCGATCATCAACGGCGGTGGGCAGCATGGCATCGACCGGCTCGGTATTCCGGTTCGCGAGCAACGGGGCAGCTTTCCGCGAGTGACAATCGGCCAAGACACGTGGATTGGCGACCGGGCCCTAGTGATGGCCGACGTCGGGGAACATTGCGTCGTGGCCGCCGGCGCCGTGGTGACGAAGCCGGTGGCCGATTACGCCATCGTCGCTGGCGTGCCGGCCAGGCCGATATCGAGCCGCGCGCGGGGCGAACTCGGCGACCCCGAGGCCAACCGGGCGGCCCAGCCGACGACTTCACGCGTTGCAGAGGAAGTAGCTTGAGCGACCTCTCAAGTGAACCGGGTCCGCTACAGATACTGAACACCATTGATGACGACACCGAGTGTGTCGGCACTCGTATCAAGCGTAAGGCTGAAGGAGTACGTCGCACTGGTGTTGATGGCTAGAGTCTTCAACACCGCGCCGTTTTTTTCGATATACAGCCCGTTCCCAGCAACGCCCACGTACCAGGTCACCCCGGCGTCGATAATCGTGATGCATGCTTGCGTGGCGCCCTGTGACGACGTGCCTGTGACCTCAAGCGTCGAGCCCGAAGTCGACTGGGTAAGCGTGAAAGCCGACGTTACGCCGCCAACGACCTGGGAACTGCCGACGCTGTTTTGCGGAGCGGGCGGACCGACCGGCGCGTCGTATCCGACGAGCCAGGAATGAGGCATGCCATCGACGATTCGCGTCAGCAGGTTCCAACCAGGCTGGAGCGTGATCGGCGTTGCCTCCGTAACCACTCCTTCCGGCGTGTAGTACGACACCGTGTAGGTTGGCGACGAGACCTTGACTTGGCTTTTGTAGGGGTTTAATCCGTACCAGAACGGCGCCGCTTGCGACTGTGAGCTGCCGATCTCACCCTCCATCGCCAGCCCGTACTGTCGCATCAACTGGGTGTTCGTCAAACCGATCAGGGCGTCGGGAATATTGGCATCGGACGTGGGAAACGGCACATCGTTCCCGCCTTGGTTAGCAAAGTACGCTTCTACCCCGTTGATGTAGACCTGCTGCGGCACAAAATCCGTGTTCGGGTCGGTGCTCTCATAGGTGCGTTGCGAATCCCATTGGTATTGCAACCGAGCGTCAGGACCAAAAGCTACACCGGAATAAGACAGACTCCGGTTGGATGACGTGGTTGACGACTGTTGGGTGATCTCAAATCCCGTGAGATCATCCCAGTAGCCGCCGCTAACGGTATTGTCGATCCCGGCGGCCGGTGAATTAGCGCCTAATGCAAACCCAACGACCTGATCGTTGAATGCATTAACGCTCCCGGCATAGCTGCTGATGTTTACGCCGACTGACTTGGAGATGAATCCTGGTACAGCAGCCAACGATGAGTTTCGGATGGCTATACTCCCGGCCCACTGGCCAACGTTGACTCCTACCGTGACGTCCCAGGCTGTGAAGTCGTTGATGACCGACTGGGTTCCAGGTGCAAGCGGCATCGTGATTGGCAAATGCAGAAACAATTCAACGCCGTCAGTCGATTCAGCGGCGATGTTGCCTGAAAAACCTGCCAAGGGAACGCTTTCCGTGTTTTGGCCGTTCCAGGCGGTAATTTGCCCTAAACTTCCGGCATAGTCGAGGCCCTGGTTGAGAAACTGAAAACCAGTCGTATCGTCCAAGGCGATGTTATTGATCAGTGAGACGCTTGGCGATTGCATCCAGAAGCCACTGCCCGTGAAGCCAAAGTCGTTGATGTTGTTCCGAGATGTGTTTACGAAGTAGTCAGTCCCATTGGCCACGCCTGTCGTTCGCACGGCTAAATTGGCGTTGAACGTGCCAATCTCGTTGCCGGCCTCGGTCACGAAGCCGGCGCCGTTGTTGTCAAACGCTACATTGTCTTCCATGTCTACGTTCGACGAGTGGTTGTCGTAGCCCCAGCCGGGGCTGCCCATTTCGAAGTTGCCGCTGACGAGAATCGGTGGATCGTTCTCGGACATGGTGGGCCAGTAGTCTCGATGGAAGTGTACGGCATAACGACCGACCACGTTTTTGGTGCCGTCGGGATTGGTCGCTCCCAAGGGCAATGATTTGTTCGTGCGGCCAAGGTTACAGAAGTCGGCGTTTTCAACGACCTCCTGGTCGGTGTGCATGAACATCACATGACCAAAGCGTTCGTAATCGGTGGTGTTCTGGCTCTGGAAAATCACGTTCCGCGCCTCGTCGGCTACGTACACGTTCTGGCCAGGGACAGTGGAGTGCGTAAACTGCAAGGGGCTGGCCAGCGTGACCGTGTCGCCGTTGATGGCTTGAATCTTGATCTGCTCGTCTTGGTTGGCGGTGGGCGACGTGCCCGGAAGGAGCAGCGTATCGCCGGCTTTCCACCCCGTCGGAACCGAGCCCAGCGTGATGGACGTGCTGCCGACGTTCGTGTTGTACGCTGTATCGTAGGGTGTGACGGTGGCTCCGACGATCGAGACCGTATTCATGGAGATCAGGCCGCGGGCCAACTGTTCCGGGTCGTTTGGCCAGGCTTGCGTCAACGTTCCCGTATCGGCAAAGGTCAGCTTGGCCGTCACGCCGGGTTGAATGGGGTTGGCGAGCGTGCCGATATCGAGCTCGCCGCGGGGAATACCGTTGGCGTCTTCCGTTCCAACCACGATGGTGTCGACCAAGAGACTGGTGTTGACGTTGGTGGCGAATTGCAGCAGTCCGTTATCGAGGACCGATCGCAGCGCGCCGGGCTCTTGGCCGTCGACGGTGACGGCGATGCCATTGGGAATCCAGACGTTGTCGCCGTTGCCGGGCACTCGGCCGCCCCAAGTCGCCGGGTCGCTCCAGTTGCCGGATTTCACGGCGGTGTCGGAGATGGCGCTTTGTGGAATCAAATTGCCGAGATAGGCACACTCGGCGGCGTACGTCGGATTGGCATTGCAGACCACCGTGGGCGTGCAACGCAGTTCCAATTGCTCGAGACGCAATTCTTTTTTGGGGAACCGTTTTTTGGGGAACCGTTTTTTGGGGAACATGGGCAGACCTCAAAACTTCCTGTTGGCCCCGATGTGACCAGGCTGGCTTCTGTTTGTTGCGAGAGGCGACGAGCGCCGCCATCGAAACTCTAACATAATTCCGCAGCGTGGGACGGCGGCGAGTCGCTTCGCAAAAGATATGCCGTGCAGCGATGTTTTTCGCTCGCAACCGTCAGTTAAAGCGTTGTCTAATGGGTTGCTCTTTTTGGACCCCATCCGCCTTGTGCGGATGGTGAACGAGATGGTGAGCTAGAAAAAGTCCGGCCAAAAAACGCATGTCAAGGCCCCATCCAGCTTGCCTGGATGGTGAATAAGATTCCTTCAGCTACCACGATAGCCGCTAATCTCCTTCACCATCCGCACGAGGCGGATGGGGTCGCGATTTGCCGCGTTTTCTCGCCTAGCCCACCATCTCCTTCACCATCCAGGCAAGCTGGATGGGGTCGAATGCACACCAACCCGAAGCGCCAGCGAGGTAAGTGCCCTGCGCGTCCTCGCTTGCGCTTCGGGTTAGTGCGGGGCCATGATAATCCGGGCTGAGGCTGGGGAACCGCAAGCACAAGCATTCATGAGTCTTCGCATCACGAGCGTTTACATCTGGGTGGCGGTCTTGCTGGCCTGCGCGGAGTTGGCGCTGCAGTACCGCGCCCATCAGCGCGGTTGGGACGCGCCGCTGTTCCGCACGGCGGCCGCTTCGGCCGCCACCGCGCGGGAAAAACCGGCCCAGGAAAATCCCGCCCAGGAAAAACCGGTCCGGTATGGTCCGACGGCAGACTTCCCCTTCCGCAGTCAAATCGTCGCTCGAGAGCGCAGCGCGGATACACTGCGGCTATGGGTGGCGTCGGCCTCGCATGCCGAAGATATTTACCTGGGCGTCGAAGAGACATTTCCCGCTCAGACTGGTCGGTTGTTGAACACAATCGCCGCGGGAGGCCACTGGCAAGTGCTCAACGCCAGCCGGGCGGGCAACGTTATCGCCACCAACAAGGCCGACTTGTCGAAGCTCGCTCGCGAGTGGCGGCCCAACGTCGTGCTGCTCTATCAGATGTCGATGGAAATCGTGGCTTTGTCACGGGAGCATCTCGGTGCCAACCGGCCGACGCGAAAAGCGCACGCCGACACGGGCCCGGTTGAACCGAGGCACGAAAGCGCGCTGGAAAGAGCGGCCGCCGAGACGACAACGTATTCCACGCTGAAAGCAAATATCACGCCATGGATCGCCAGCCAACGGGTACACGCGGAAGATATCGGCCAGGCCGCCGAGCAGGATTTCGACCGGCGCGTGCGCGACTTCGTGAAGGCGGTGCGGGACGTGGGGGCGTCGCCCGTGCTCTGCACGTTCGGCACCAGCCACAGTCAAGACGACGCCGGGCGCTTGCCGTGGCCGGTGCGGCAGTTCATGTTGCGCTACAACCGCTATCTTTCGCCGGCGGGCTGGACGCGCGCGATCGCGCGGTTCAACGCCGCCCTTCGCCAGATTGCCGAGGAAGAAGGCGTGCCGCTGGTCGATTGCGAACGGGCGATGACGGGGCAGGCGCGATACTTTCGAGACTTTGTTCACTTCACGCCAGAAGGGCATCGGCGAGTCGCGGAACTGTTGAGCGAGAAGATATTGGAGCTGTCAGCCGATTCGAGAATCCCTCACCCTGGCCCGTATGGTAGCCCTCTCGCTCCGCGAGAGGAAAACCCGGAGGCAGAGGGGCCGGGGGTCAGTGGTCGGTGGTCGGTGGCGAGCGGTCAGTTGCTCGAGGGCCACGTCCAGAATCCAAAATCCAAAATCGAAAATCCAAAATCCCGTGACGGCCTGGGAAGGCCATCCTCCGGCGCGGGAGGGCACGAATGAACTTCAATTCGGCGGAGTTCATGGTGTTTCTCACGGTGGTGCTGGCGGCCTACGCCGCGGTCTTCCGCAGCGCCCGGCTGCGCGACGTGGTGCTGCTGTGCGCCAGCTACTTCTTCTACATGTCGTGGAACTGGAAGTACGCCGGGCTGATCGCGGCCTCGACGGTGGTCGATTACTGGATCAGCCTGCGGCTGCACGCCGAACAGCGGCCGCGCCTGCGGAAGGGGCTGTTGACGGTCAGCGTGTGCATGAACCTGGGCATCCTGGCCGTCTTCAAATACTACAATTTCTTCATCGACCTGGCGGGCGGGGCCACGGAGTTGTTCGGCACCGACATAAGTTGGCTGCGGCACAAGTTTCTGCTGCCGATCGGCATTTCGTTTTACACGTTCGAGACGCTCACCTACACGGTCGACGTTTATAAACGGGTGATCGCCCCCGAACGCAATTTGATGAAGTTCGCGCTCTACCTGACGTTCTTTCCGCACCTCGTGGCCGGGCCGATCGTGCGAGCGGCCGATTTTTTGCCGCAGTTGCATCGCACGCCGCCCGTCTCCGTCGATCGCTTCCAAAGCGGTATGTTTCTCGCCTTCCAGGGCTTGTTCAAGAAGGTGATTCTGGCCGACCTGCTGGCGGGGCTTGCGGTCGACGCAGTTTTTGCCGACCCGTTGCGGTTTTCGTCGTTCGATCTGCTGATGGCGCTCTATGGCTACGCGTTCCAGATCTACAACGACTTTTCGGGCTACACCGACATCGCCCGCGGCGTCTCGAAAATGTTCGGCTTCGAGCTGCCGGAGAATTTCAATCGCCCCTACTTGGCGGAGAACGTGCGCGACTTCTGGGGCCGGTGGCACATCTCGTTGTCGACGTGGCTGCGCGACTACTTGTACATCCCGCTGGGCGGCAGCCGTGGTACGGCGGCGCGCGTGCGGGCCAACTTGATGATCACGATGCTGTTGGGCGGCCTGTGGCACGGGGCGGCGCTCAACTTTCTGTTCTGGGGCGGTTATCACGGCGCGCTGCTCTGCCTGGCACACGCGATGCCGAAACGGGCCGCCGCGGCGACTCCGGCGGGCCGACTGGCGAACCGGTTCGTCTGCTTTCACTTGATCGTGGCGGGCTGGCTCTTGTTCCGGATCGGCACTTGGGCAGGGTTGGTCGACTACGTGCAAGGGTTGGCGTCGTTTTCGGGCGGCAGCGCGCTGAGTCCGCTGTTCTATACCGTGCTGATGCTCTCCGCAGTGTGTCATCTCGCGCCGCAGGTTTGGTCGCCGGCGTTCACGGGTTGGTGGGTGCGGCGTCCGGCGTTCGTGCAGGCGGTCGCCTATGCGGGGCTGATTCTTGTTTTTTGCGGCAGCAGTCTGGGTACGCCGTCGTTCATCTACTTTCAGTTCTAGTTCCAGCCAGAGACGCAACAACCGAGCGCGAATAAAATGGGAATGCTTTCACAGACGGAACTGGATCCGCGACTTCGCGAACGCATTGATTCCGAACGCCGATACCATGACGAGCATTACCGGAGCACGTCGGAGGCGGTCGAGATTTCGTTCGACCTGGCGACCGATCGGCGGCGGCGGCCACATAACCTTAGTTGGGCCCATTATGACACGCTGCTTGACTATTTCGCCCACAACCTTGCAGGGAAGCGAATCTTGGAGGTTGGCTGCGGTACGGGGAACGTCGCTCTCAACTTGGCGAAGCAGGGCGCGCTCGTTGACGCCTGCGACGTCAGCGAGGAGGCGATCGCCATCTGCCGGCGCCGCGCGGAGCACCATCGACTAGAAGGCGTCAACTTTCGTGCGGTGTCGATGGAAGACATGGAGCTTCAAGAAGAGGGTTACGACGCCGTAGTGGGGACGATGGTCCTTCATCACATCGACATTCCCAGCGCCGCGGACAAGATTTTTAGGCTGTTGAAGCCGCGCGGCCTAGGCGTGTTTGCCGAGTGGAAAGAATACCCGGGCCTCGACCGGGTTCGGCGGGCGGCGGTTTTGCGCGCCCTGTTTCCACCCGGAGGAGTAGAGGGCTATGCGACCGAGCACGAGCGCAAGTTGTCGCCGAGTGATTTCAAAGCGATCCAGGCCCGCTTCCCCGACGTGGCGCTCGAGTATCGTTATTGCCTGTGCGGCAAGGTGCAATACTTTTCGCCCAAGTGGGCCGCCAAGCTGGAGCCTCTCGACTACCGTCTGCTGTGCATGCTGCCGGCGTTGCGCTGGTTTACCGACGGTGTTGTGATAAAGTTTACCAAGCCCCGACCGTCGAGCAGTCCGCGTCATGTAGCGGAATTCGTGAGAATTCCCGCTGAAGGGCGAAATGGCAGCCAGACTTCTCACGAAGTCGGCGACCGACCGTCGACGGCTCGTCGTTCGGACCGGCATGTCAAAGAAACACCAAACAGGCGTTTCGTCTTGCTCGCGGGCACGGCGCGGTCGGGCACGACGTGGCTAGGCAATATCCTGAACTCGTCGCCGCGGAGCGTGTATAGCCACGAGCCGCTGATGCGCTATGCCGATGGTGATCTGCAGCCACTCTTAACCCAAATCAAAACAACGGGCAGGATTTCGCACGACGAACGCGAAGTGGTGCTCGACCATTGGAGCCGGGCCTATTTCGCCGTGCGGCGGCCGCCGTTCTTCAAAAAGGAGTATTCCGCCTGGCCGGCCCAGGCGCCGTGGGCGGCCTGGCTGACCGTTCGCGGCGTTGGCCGCGGCTACCGCGCGTTTCAATATCTGTTTTCGCCGGCCGATCATGTCCGATACGATCTGGTGGTCAAGCAAGGCGGACTGTCGGTACACGGACCGAACTTCGTGCGGGCACTCGTGCCCGACGCGCTGGTCGTCATCCTGCGGCATCCCTGCGAGGTGATCGCCTCGGTGCGGCGGGGCCAGCGGCTCGGGCTGATGCGAAACCACAACCGCGAGCGCTGGTTCGACGACCATCTCGCCCTGGCGGAAGAGTTCGGCTATGGCCGCCGCGAAGTCGAGGCGATGTCCGACGCGGAGTTCGAGGCGCTCGATTGGCTGATCGAGAATTCGATTTACCAGAGGCTTGTCGACGACCATCCCAACGCGCAGCTCGTCGTGTACCGCGATCTATTCCGCGATCCAAAGGGTGTGACCGAAACGCTGTTCGAGGCGCTCGGCTGGGAGGTGACGAAGCAGACGCGGCGGTTCCTGCGCGACACCACCACCAGGCAGACCAGCCGGCTGACGTCGCTGGTGACGGCCAGCCACTCGTACTTTTCGGTCTATCGGCCGGGCAAAGAGAGCATCGATGCCTGGAGGCACGAGCTGAGCCGGCGCGAGCAAGAAGAGATCCTGGAGGTGGCGCGGCCGCTGCTGGAGCGGTATTGGCCGGTTGAGGAGTAGTGGTTAGTGGGTAGTGGTTAGTGGGTAGTGGTTAGTGGGGAGTGGGGAGTGGGGAGTGGGGAGTGGGGAGTGGGGA
>DATLUO010000036.1 GCA_035533075.1 Pirellulales bacterium
CGAAAAAATTGAGGGTAACCTGGAAGACAGACTGCTGATCCACTACATGCCTCCGTGCGCGGCCTTAAGGTGACGGTACTCAATACCTTAGAGCCTCCCGGAGGCATATTTATTCCCGCGGCCATGAATAATCCGGGCTAGGCTATTGTGGACCCGCAAGCGCGCTCAGGCAAGCCATCCGTTCGCCGACGGTTTGGTCTTGTCGGGTTTGGCAACCCGCCGCTTTTCGCCCGGCCCTTCGGAATCGGCACGGCCCCGCGGTACGCGCGTGTGGTTCAGCACCATCCCGTGCGTGGCCTCAAACAAGGCATAGGCCGGCTGCGACGTCGCGAAGTCGAAGAACCGGAATAGCCGGTAGACGATCCTCACGCCACTGCTAGCGCTGTGCCGGGTGCAGCGGCGCGGCGGGAACGCCGTTGCCGTTCGGGCTGGGAAGATAGGCCGAGTTCAGGCCGGCCAGTTCCTCGGCCAGCGTTGCCACGGTATAGCGGATTTGCTCTTCGGTGTGGCGCGAAGTGATGAAGAACCGCAGCCGGGCCGCACGTTCTTCGACCGCCGGATGGACGATCGGCTGCACGTTGATGCCGCGGCGGCCCAGTGCCTGCGACAGTTGCAGGCAGCGAATGGAATCGCCCAGGATGATCGGGATGATCGGTGTGTCTTTGCTCATGCCGGTGTTGAGCCGCTGCTTCCGCGCCAGCGAAAGGAACAGCCGTGCGCGGTCGTGCAGGCGGGCCACGCGCCGCGGCTCACGCTGCAGCAGCTCGATCGACGCCAAGGCGGCGGCCGCGTTCGAGGGCGAAATGCCGACGCTGTACACGAACCCCGGCGCCGTGTATTTCAGATACTCGACGACTGCCTTGCAGCCGGCGATGTAGCCCCCGCAACTCCCGAACGACTTGCTCAGCGTGCCCATCCACAGATCGACGTCGGCCGGGTTCACGTCCCAATACTCACCGATACCGCGGCCGTGTTTGCCGAGCACGCCGGCCGAATGCGCCTCGTCGATCATCAAGAACGCCTTGTGGCGCTTCTTGACCTCGATGAAGCGAGGCAGGTTGGGAATGTCGCCGTCCATGCTATAGGTGCCTTCGATGGCGATCAGCACGCGGCGATAATCGCCCCGCAGATCCTGCAGCAACTGGTCGACGGTCGCCCAGTCGTTGTGCGGGAAAGGCCGTCGCCGCGCGCCGGACAAGATGCACCCCTGAATGATGCTGTTGTGCGCCAGGGCATCGTGCAGGATCAAATCGCCGGGACCAAACAAATGGCCGATCGTCGTTTCGTTGGTCGAGTGGCCGCCCACGTAGACGACGGCGTCTTCGGCGCCGACGAGCCCGGCAATGGCCGTTTCCAACTCGCGATGGATGGTCTTCTCGCCCGACACCACGCGGCTGGCCGATACCGAGGTGCCGAACCGGTCGATCGCCTCTTTGGCGGCCTTGGCCACGACCGGGTCGCCCGACATGCCGATGTAGTTGTAGCTGGAAAAGTTGATCAGCTCGCGTCCGCCGATCATCGTGGTGTCGTTGGTCACGCGCTCGTGGACGTTGAAATACGGATTGCCGACGCCCGAGTGCTCCAGCATTTCCAGGTTTTGCTTGAGCCGCAGATATTCGGGATAGCGGTCGAAGCGGTAGTGCTCCGGCGGAATGCCATCGTCGGCGACCTTATCGGCCGGCGTCTCGCCGCCGCCGAGGTATTTCCCGACCGCCTCGACCACTTCGCGGCAGGTCTCCAATTGCGGCAGCACCTCTTCGGGAAAGCGGCCGCCGAAGCGCTCTTCCAACGACGCGAGGATTTCCATTCGCTCCAGCGAATCGAGGCCCAGCTCGACAATGCTCGAATCGAGCGAGAGGCCGCGAGCGCGTTCCTTGGCGATCCTCTGCACCTCGGCCAGAACCTGTTCGGCGACCGACTTTGAGATGAAACCTTTTTTCACCGCGGCGGGCTCCGCCGCGGCACGCTCTTTGGCGCGAGCGGGCTCGGCCGGCTCTTTCGGCGGGCCGACTTGCGGTTGCTCGGCGGAGACCGGTACGGGCCGGTCCGCGGGCTCGTGCGACTTCGCCGCAGTCCGAGAAGCGAGGTAGCCATCCACGCTGTTGGCATCCGCCGCCGCCACCGGTTCCGCGGTGACGCCGCTCGAGCGTTCAACCGCTTCCAGTGTTCCTTGCAAGAAGGCACTGCGGCAGGCGTGGCGCTGAATCTTGCCGCTCGACGTTTTGGGAATGCTGCCGGGCTTGATCAAGACAATCGTGTCGACCAGCAACTCATGCTCGCGGCCCACATCGCGGCGGATGGCGAGAAACACCTCCTCCAGGTCGGACTGCTGCCGGCGTTCGACTTCATAGACGATCACCAGCCGCGCTTCGTCGTCGACGTCGATGGTGAACGCGGCGCCCGAGCCCGGTCGGACCGCGGTATGGCTTTTTTCGACCGTCAGTTCGATATCGTTCGGGTAGTGGTTCAGGCCGCGGATGATGATCAGGTCTTTCAAGCGGCCGGCGACAAACAGCTCGCCGTCCTGGAAAAAGCCGAGGTCGCCGGTCCGCAAAAACGGTCCTTCGCCCGTGTCGCGCAGGCAGGCGCGGAAGGCATGCTCGGTTTCTTCCGGACGGTGCCAATAGCCTTGGGCCACGCTGGGATCCCGGACCCAGATCTCGCCCACCTGCCCCTCGCCGCAACGGACCATCGCCTCGGGATCGGCAATCACGATTTCGACGTCGGTCAGCACTTGCCCGCTGCCGACCAGCCGCCGCGCGCCTTCATCGGCTTCGGGCACGTCGACGATCAGGCGGTTCTCGAGAGCCTTGGCGTCGAACGACCGCACCACCGGCGGCTCGGCCTTCAAGCCGCCCGACACGATCAGCGTGGCCTCCGCCAGACCGTAGCAGGGATAGAACGCCTCACGGCGAAAGCCGCAAGGTTCGAACATCTCGGCAAAACGGTCGAGCGTGTCCGAGCGCACCGGCTCGGCGCCGTTGAAGGCCACGCCCCAAGAACTGAGGTCGAGCGTGGCCCGTTGTTCGGGAGTGATCTTGCGAACGCACAGGTCGTAGGCGAAATTCGGCCCGCCGCTGACGGTCGCTCGGTAGCGCGAGATCGCTTGCAGCCAGCGGTAGGGCCGCTGCAAAAACGACATGGGCGACATGATGACGTTCGGCGCGCCCTGGTAGAGCGGGCAAAGCACGCCCCCCACCAGGCCCATGTCGTGATACGACGGCAGCCAGAAGACGCCGCTCACGGAGCGGGTCATCTCGAACGCATGGCCGATCAGCGCGCAGTTGTGCAATAGATTGGCGTGGTTCAGCATCACGCCCTTGGGCGTGCCCGTCGAGCCGGACGTGTATTGCAGGAAGGCCAGCGTCGTGCTGCGACAGCCCGGATTTCGCCACGACTCTTCGATCTGTGCCGGCACCGATTCCACATCGAGCCAGGCCAGCCGTTCCAGGTCGGGCGTTTGGCCCAACACCGGCCTGACCCGATCGAGCACCGACTGCGTGGTCAGCGCCACTTGCGCTCGGGCGTTTTGGGCGATCACTTGGATGCGATCGAGCGACCGGTTCATGCGCGGGGGATAGGCGGGCACGGCCACCACGCCCGCATACAGGCAGCCGAAAAAGGCCGCGACGAATTCGAGACCGGCCGGAAACAGCAACAATGCCCGCTCGCCTTCGAGCCCCCGCGATTGAAGCCAGGCCGCCACGGCCCGCGCCTGCCGGTCGAGCTCGGCATAGCTGATCGAGGCCTCGTCGGTCTCGCCGTCGAGCAGGAAAGTATAAGCACGTTTGGGGCCTTGCTGCCGCGCACGACGCTGCAACAAGTCGACGAGGGTCGGAGGACCGAAAAACGATCCGAGCAACAGTTCGTCGTCCATCTTCGCGCAGGACCCCGCTAGGTTTCGCAAACTGAGTAATTGCGACAGCTTACCACGCCCAAACGGGGCTTTCAAACCCCGGCTCGTCGTCCCGGTTCCTTGCCCCGCTTCGCCAACTGACTTTATCGGTTCTAACCGGGCGGCGGATGCCAAAGGGGCCGGCTGTGCGTAAAGGCTCTGCAATTTGCCCTTTTTTCGACAGCGGTCGCCTGTTCGGACAGACTCTTACCGCGGCTGGCCGGGTATGGTAAGAATAATTGGACGGGAGGAAACAAGCGTTCCATGACGACCAACTCGGTTTCCGGCTCGGCGCCGGCTCATTCGTGGCGCGCTTTGCCATCGGCCGAAGGCCGGCGCGGCCACTGGCAGTGCGAGTGCGGGCAGGCGCTCCGCTTTGATTTTCACGCTTCGGGAAAGCGGGGCCGCTGTCCGGCGTGCGGCCGCAGCTTCACGATTCCGCAGCTTGAACCGTCGGACGGGGCTTTGGCCACTTTGCGCAGACATAACGGTGCGATTCACGCCGCGGCCTTTTCGCCCGATGGTCGTCTGGTGGCGACGGCCGCCGACGTGTCGCCGGCCAGGGTGGGCAAAAGCGAATTGGCCGAAACGCTGGTCTGGGACGTCGCCTCGGGCCTGCCGGTCGCCGAGTTGCACTGGCACCGCGATTGTGTTTCGGCCTTGGCCTTTTCGCCTGACGGTTGCTCGCTCGTGACGGCCAGCGATGACCACATGATCTCGGTCTGGAACGTCGAGCGGGGATTATGGGATGCCGTGATGGGCGCGCACGAGCGGGTGTATCGCGGTCACCAGGCAGCGGTGACGGCCGTCGCCTTCTCGCCCGACGGCGCTTGGCTGGCCAGCGCCGCCGCCGACCAGACCCTGCGCATTTGGGATGCGAAACAAGGGCGGCTGGCCAAGACCATCGATGTGCAGCGATCGGGCGAGGGACGGATCGCGTTCTCGCCCTGCGGCCGCTATCTGGCTTCCGTCTGGACCAGCCTGGGGCCGACCACGCTCTGGAACGTCATTACGGGCGAACGGCATTTGGAATTGCGGCTGTTTAGCGACGAGGATTCCGCCAACTACGGCGTTGGGTTTTTGTCCGACGGGGCCAGGCTGGTCGTGCTCGGCCAGGGGCAGGTGCGTCTCTGGGATCTTTCGACGTGCCAGGTGCTGGCGTCCTTCGAGGCTCCGGGCAGCGAAGCCCTGGCCGTCTCGCCTCGCGGCTCGGTGGTGGCCACGGCCGGTCACGACGGCGAGACCGACGCCGCCGTCACGCTCTGGGATGCCGCCGCGTTCGTCCGCGTGCGTGAGTTTGGCGGTCACGGGCAAGCGGCGTCGGCGGTCGCCTTTTCCAGCGACGGCAAGCTGCTCGTCAGCGGCGGCCGCGACGGCATTGCCAACGTTTGGCAAATAAGCTAGCCGGCGAGCCGTAAGGTGGGGCCAGCCGCTTGCGAGCGCCGGCCCACCGATTTGAGGCCTCAGGTTTCAGGCGTCAGGGCAAACGACCTGACGCCTGATGCCTGAAGCCTGAAGCCTGACGATGGTGGGCCGGCGCTCGCAAGCTCGCTGGTCCCACCCTACGAAGGTTTGCGCCGTCGATCAA
>DATLUO010000037.1 GCA_035533075.1 Pirellulales bacterium
GGGAGAGCGGGAGAGCGGGAGAGCGGGAGAGCGGGAGAGCGGGAGAGCGGGAGAGCGGGAGAGCGGGAGAGCGGGAGAGCGGGAGAGCGGGAGAGCGGGAGAGCGGGAGAGCGGGAGAGCGCTGCGCACCTTTTGCGCGGAGCCGAACCGCACCGGCGATTTGGCCGCTAAAACTCCGTTGTGCGCGGTACATCGTTTTCCTCCTGTCGCTGAGCCGCGAATCGGCTACAGCGACGACCGGCCTTCCTCTCTGGTCCGGAGGTTCCGTCACGATGGTGCTGCGATGGCACTGCCATGTTCCGCACGCCGGTGCCGCAAATCGGGTGCCGGCATCTCGCGTGGCAACGCCCCGACCGAAGAGCGGAGCGCGCCCAAGCGGCACAAACGTGGGGCGAGCCAACAAGTTCGGCGCACGAAGGAATTCGCGGCCAGGGCCACGTCGCGGTTCGCGCGAACTCATCCCGCGCTTCGTCGTGGTCAATCTCTGTGCAAACGCCCAGGCCACTGGCCGAAAGGCGACCACCCAGCTCCGCGGCCGTCACCCGAACATGAGCGTGTCGGGCAAGTAAGACGCCGATTCATTTGCCTCGGTGGGAGAGCAGCGGCCCTTGGATCGGCCCGCCACGCAACACGAAGCAGATCAAGCGCTGACGTCGAGCGTGCTGGGCCACGCCGCGCCCAGTACGCCGCGCCGCGAAAGCAAAAGCGCCGCGCGCGGCGCTTTTGATGAGCGCGCCGGCCGATCTGCACAGCGAGCACCGGTGGGACGGCATCCCGGCGCGCCGGGATTGCCTACCGAGACGTCCCCCGCCGTTCGGTCCGCCGGAATACTACACGAGCGCGACCCGCGGGCAGAGCAACCGCGCCCGCTGGGCCGAGAGCGCGATCGAGGAGGTCTTTCATCGGGCCGTGACGCAGAGCGACATCACTTTCTGGGAAAGCCTGATGCAGTGAATCCGCCGGCACGATCGTCTGGCGGTTTGCGCGTCAATCGGGCAACGTCAGCACCAGCACGCGCTTGGGAACCTGCCCGACGGGAATCCGCGCGGCCACGCGCCGGCTGGCCGTGTCGATCGCGGCCACCGTGTTGCCCTTCCGCTCGCTGATGTAGCAAAAGCGGCCGTCTAGAGATCGCCCACTTGTCGCCAATCACCGGGCGACAGCCCGCAGGTGACCAACTCCACCGAGCGACGGCTTTGGCCGGCGACAAACATCAGCAGGCGGACCTCCGGGTGCTGTCCGCACCACGCCACCGCACGCTCCGCGCCGAGCACATACAGCGCGGTGGCCAAGGCATCGGCGTCGGCCGCGGTCGAAGCAATCACCGTGGCGGAGTAGACGCCCTCGGCGGGCCAGCCCGTGCGCGGGTCGAGAATGTGCCCGTAGCGGCGGCCGGCGTGGCGAAAGAACTGCGTGCCGGCGCCGGACGTGCCCAAAGCCCGATCGCGAAGACGGATTTCGACGACCGAACGCTCCGGTCGCAAGGGATGCCGCACGTCGACCGTCCAACCGCCCGGAGCGCCCGTTTGCCGGCCACAAGTTCCACGGGCCAGCAAGCTGCTTTGCCCGCCATGCCAGAGAAAGTGGTCGATGCCCGCTGAAAGCATCTGCTCGGCCACGCGGTCGAGCGCATAGCCTTTGCCGATGGCCCCCAGATTGACCTCCACGCCCGGTTTGAGAAAGCGGACGGCGTGGCTCGCTTCGTCGAATTCGAGTGCGTCGCTGCCCACGCGGCGGAGCGCCTCGGCCAGAACGTCGGCTTCGGGAATCGTCCCGGCGCGGCGATAAAAGCCCCACACCTTCGTGAGCGGTCCGGAGGTGATGTCGAAAGCGCCCTCGGTTTCGCGATGAATCTGGGCGGCGCGGAGCAGCAACTGAAACAGGCGCGGCTCGACTTCAACCGGGCCGCTGGCCGCCAAGCGATTGAGCCGGCTGATCTCGCTGGTGTCGCGGTAGACCGTCATCTGTTCTTCGAGTCGGTCGACGAAATCGAGCGCTTCCAGGGCGATGTCGGCCGCCTGCGAGTACTGGCCCGCGTTCAAGTAGATTTCGAACTGGCAGGCCATGGCCCGGCGGCCAAGTTGAAGCAGGTAGGTTTCCGCGGCGGCGGGTGTCGTTGGCTGGTCGCCTTCGACCTCGGCCGGCGCGACAAGATCGCCCAATGCCTGGGCGGCGGCCTGGCCCTTGAGGAACTGGCGGCGGTTGGTCTGGCGCGGGCTGGGCATGAAAATATTATAAGGCGTCGGGCGTCAGGGTTCAGGGTTCAAATCAATTCAAGTTCCCCGCCCCCGCCGGCCGATATCAGGGAACCGCCTGACACGATGTCATCCAGGGAGGATCCGCATGGACGTCAATCGCGTTCGCCGTTATGTCATCGACTTGCTGCCGGAATTGGGATTTGCCCGGACCGAGCCCAACTGGGAAACGCCGCTGGTCTGCGACGGCAAACCGCTGGGCTGCCGGTTTGAGTTCGACCAGGTGCGGGCCTTTTGGTTTGCGGCCCGGCAGGCTATCGAGTTCTATGGCACCGACTGGGTGCCGCTGAAGGTGGCACGAGTTGATGCGACCTGAACTACTGCCGCTTCCAATTCCGGAATGACGTCCTGGGGCTTCCGTCGCTCTGTAGGGAACGCCCTCCGTGGCGTTCCGCGAAACCAGGCGCGGCGCCAACCGGCACGCGGCGGAACGCCACGGAGGGCGTTCCCTACAGAGCCGGCTGCCGCACGAGTTAGCAGTCAGGTCAACCGCTTCACCAGCCAGTCGCCCAGGCCGGGCGACAACTGCGCCACGGCAAACAGCAGCCGCGCCAGACGCGGACGCACCAATTCGCTGCGCCGCGTCTCGCACGCCCGCACGATCTCCTGGGCCAGCCGCTCCGGCGACAACGCCTTGGTCCGCACGCCGGCTCCCGGTTTGTAAGCGCCGGGCGGCAAGCCGGCCGACGCGGCGTCGCGAAGCTGCCGCTCCGGTCCGCGTGGCTCGTGCCGGGCGATCGGCCCCGGACAGACCAACAGCACGTGCAGTCCCCGCGGGCCAAGTTCCAACCGCAGTTGCTGCGAGTAGGCGGTGACGGCGAACTTGGTGGCGGGGTAGGCTCCGACAAAGCGCGCCGCCGATTTGCCGGCCAGCGAGCCGATATTCACCAGGTGCCCGCGTGTGGCCAGCAAGTGCGGCAGAGCGGCGTGCGTGCAACGCACCACGGCCAGGAAATTCAATTCGAGCAACTCGCGGAAATCGTCGGCCGTGGTTTCGTCCACCTGCCGACGCATCGACCGTCCCGCGTTGTTCACCAGCACGTCGAGCCGGCCGAAACGCTCGATGGTTTTGGCAAACAGCCGCGCTACGTCGTCATCGCGGGTGACATCGGCCGCGACCACAGCGACCTCGCTCCCTTTGGTCCGCAACGCGTCGGCCGTCTTGGCCAGAGCATCGGCCCGGCGCGCGGCGATCACGACGTGCGCGCCTCGTGCGGCGAAAGCCTCGGCGATCGCCTTGCCCAGCCCGCTTGAGCCGCCGGTCACCACCACGACTTTACCTTGCCAAGAACTTGTCACGATATGCTTCCACTTCCCAGGTCATGTCGAGCTGCGGCTCGCCCAGAATCAGCCGCTCGAATTTCAACGGGTAGCCGCGCCGCTCGTCAAATTCGGCCCGCAACACCGCCTTGCTCCCCGGCTTGGCGCCGAAGCCGCGCGTCGGGTCTTCGGCACAGTCGACGTCGTGCTCGATCACGTCGAATAAGCCGGGCACCGTCCAATAATGCCAGGTGCGGCGGTCCGAGCGGACGCCGTTTCGCAGCACCTCGACGGGTTTGCCGTCGCGGACCTCGACATGATAGCGGCCTGGCTGGCGGCCCATCACCGCGACGTCGAGTGCGTAATCTGCCGGGCCGTTCTGCCGCCAACGTGTTCGGGCGGCGTCGAGTGCCTCGGTGGTGAGGGGCGGCGTCGCCTGCCGCCGCGAAACGACGACGATGGCGATCACGGCGGCCAGGGCCAAGAGTCCCCCTACCGCCGCGCCGGCCAACACGTCGCTGGCCCGCAGGCGCTTTCGGGGCGGCGGGGCCGAATCGGCGGCTTCTGCGGGGTCTGGCACTCGTGCTCCGTTATGCTGACCGGCGAACGCATTGAAACCGCCGTCGCGTTGCCGTATTATAGCCAACGGGCACCGCGGCCAAGAACATGGGTCCGTTTTTTTGAAGCCCTTGGCTGCCGGACAGGGTATTACCTCCATAGCAACCCTGCCGGAGGTGGTCGCTCACCTCTCCTCTTCCGTCCCAGGAATTCGACGCATGAACGCAATGACCGCCGAACATCGAGGTGTCTCGACGCCGATCCAGAATGGTTTTGCCACCCGCCCTGGGCGCCGCAGGGGGCGCGGTTGGCTGACTTGGGCGATCTCCTTTCTTGTTTTTTTGGGTCTCGGCGGCGTGCTGTTTTATGGCGGCTATTCCTTTTACGCGAGCGAAGGCGCCGAGGGCGCGGGTCCCCTGCTGACGATGCCCGTGAAGAAGGCCGATTTGCTGATCACCGTCACCGAAGACGGCAATGTGGAAAGCGCCATGAACATCGAGCTGAAGTGCAAAGTGCCAGGCCCGATCACGATTCTGGAGATCGTGGCCGACGGCAGCCACGTGACAGAGGGCCAGCAGTTGGTGCGGCTCGATTCGTCGTCGTTGGAAGACTCCGTGCTGGCTCAAGAGATCGTCAAGGCCAAGGCGCTGGCGGCCAAGATCACCTCCGAGAAGGATTTTGCCGCTGCCAAGATCGCCGTCGATGAGTATGAGCAAGGCACCTTCCCGCAAGAGATGGAGGAATACGACGCCGACATCACCGTCGCCCGACAGGACCTGTCGACCGCGCGGAACCAGCTCCTATACAGTCAGAAGATGCACCGCAAGGGGTATGTGACGGCGCTCGACGTCGAATCGAAGGAGTTTGCCGTCGAGCAGGCGCAACTGAGGCTGAAGGTTGCCGAACGCAAGAAAACCGTGTTGGAAAAGTTCACCCGGCTGCGGACGCTCGAAGACCTGACGAGCAAGCGCGACAGCGCCGCGGCGCTGCTGGAGTCCGACCTGGCCGCGTTGAAAAACGAATCGAACAAGCTTCAGCGGCTGGAAGACCAGCTCAAAGAGTGTACGATCGTGGCCCCGCAAGACGGCATGGTTGTTTACGCCAACGACCGGACCAACCCCTTCCAGCAAGGGCCCAAGATCGACTTGGGTGCGCAGGTCAATCAGTTCCAGGCCATCTTGCGGCTGCCCGACTTGAAGAACATGCAGGTCAAGGCGCTCGTCCATGAAACCAAAGTCGATCAACTGCGGCCGGGCATGCGCGCCAGAATCAAGATTCAAGACAACGAATTCCAAGGCGCGATTACGTCGATTTCCAATCAGCCCGAGGCTGGGAATTGGTTCCAGGGCAACGTCAAGGAATACGCGACGTTGATCAAAATCGACGGCGAACCGGAAGACCTCAAGCCCGGAATGACCGCGGAAATCGAGATTCTCGTCCAGGAGAAAAAGGACGTGCTGCAGGTGCCGGTGCAATGCGTGTTGGAGAGCGGCAACCGATTGCGGGCGTATGTCAAGACCCCCGGCGGCATTGAAGCCCGCGACCTGGTGCTGGGGGGAACCAACGACACCGTGATCGAAATCGTCGACGGCCTGAAGGAAGGGGAACTGGTGCTGCTGCACCCACGCGCCGACGTGCCGGACGCCAAAGACACGTCTGCCGAGACCGAAGCCGTCGATGTCGGCAAGCGGTATGGAACGAGTCAGGTCAAGCCCGGAGCGGTCGGGCCTGCGGCGGCGGGCGGACCTGCGACGGGCGGACCGGCCGCCGCCCAGGACGGCGGCGCGGCGGGACCAGCGGGCGGCTTCAAGCTGCCTACCTTCAAGGAACTGGACAAGGACGGTGACGGCAAGCTCACCCGCTAAGAGAATCCTTCGCCGTGGTTCGATAAAATCGACACCAATTCAGACGGTTCGATCGATCCCAAGGAATTCAAGACCGCCTTGGATGAGGTCAAGAAAAAGATGGCCGGGCCAGCGGGAGGCGGCGCGCCGCCAGCGGCCGTTGCTCCGCCGGGCGGTGGCCGATAAATGGCATAATGGAGGCCCCAGGGCGGTTCGATATCGTCAATACCGCCTTCGTACTTCGGCCTTACAAGACTCCGCCGAAGCAGCCGCGGCGCCGGCCGCCAGTTTTTCGGCACCAACCTGCGAGGTCACCGCCAGGAACAACTGTTCGAGCGACGTGTGTTGTGCCGCCAGCCGGCTGCGCAGCTCGGCCAACGTGCCGATGCAAAGCAGCTTGCCCCGGTCGACGATCCCAATCCGGTCGGCGATCTGCTCGGCCACGTCGAGCAGG
The DNA here is from genome assembly GCA_035533075.1 of Pirellulales bacterium. NCBI lineage: Bacteria > Pseudomonadati > Planctomycetota > Planctomycetia > Pirellulales > Pirellulales bacterium. Next base: position 6,372 of record DATLUO010000037.1, read on the forward strand.
TGTGTGGACATGAAGATCGCCGCCCCCGCCCTGGCCCTGGCCCGCAACAGGTCTTTGACCAGCTTCGAGCTGCGCGGATCGAGGCCCACCAAGGGTTCATCGATGACCAGCACGGCCGGGTCGTGCAAGAGCGCCGCGGCGAACACCAGCCGCTGCTTCATGCCGTGCGAATAGGCTTCGGCCAGCTCGTCGATAAAGTCGGCCAGCTCGAAATGGTCGATCTCGCGGCCGACACGCTCGGCCGCGTCGCGGCGGTCGAAACCGTGCATCCCGGCAATGAAGTGCAGAAACTCGCGGCCGGTCAGCTTGTCGTAAAGGTACGGCACGTCGGGAACGTATCCCAGCAAACCGCAGGCCTTGCGCGGCTCGGCGGCGACATCGAAACCGCCCAGCCGCACGTGCCCGGAACTGGGCCGCAACAGGCCGACGAGCATTTTGATGGTCGTGGTCTTGCCCGCCCCGTTCGGCCCCAAAAAGGCGAACAACTCGCCCGCCGGCACGCTGAGACTCAGCCCCGCCACCGCGGTCTTGTCGCCGTAGGTCCGAGTTACGTTTTGAAGTTCAATCATTGTCTTTCAAACGTCAACCGCGACGACATCAAGGTGATCTCTTGTTTGAGCACCGTGCCGTCGGCCCGCACCCAGGCCTTGGCTTTGGCCGCCTGGTTGCTCGACAGCTCGGCGCCGGGATCGCTGCGAAAGACCACCACAAAGGCATCGACCATCTGCTCGCGCCACAGCATCAGCTCGCGCCGCTCGACTTTGGCGGAGAGCATCTCCATGGGGGCCGTAGGCGGGCGCAACGGACTGTACACGGGCATCGTCCACGACTGGCCCACTTTCAGATCGGGCAAGCGGCCCTGCGGCGACAATGCGTCGCTCACCAATGCTTTGGGAGGCAGATAAGCCGTCGTGTTGTAAACGAGCTGGCCCGTGCGGACCTTCAGCTTCAACTGCGTGCCATCGATGACTCCTTGGATCGTGACTTGGACGGTGCCGGGAACGATCTGCGAATCGAGGCGCGAGTCGTCCGGCAGTGAGCCTTCGTCGCCCAGCAAGGCCCGCGAATAAAAGCCGATCGGGCGACCGAGCGGGTCGATCTCCAGGCTGCTCTGGGCATCGACCGCCAACTCCAGTTCGCTCCATTCGCGCGAACCCGCCAGCAGCTTCAGCAGCGAATTCATCCAGCCCGGCGTGATTTCGGCCAGCGGCAACCGCCGAATCCGCACGTGGCTGCGCATCTCGGTCACGCCGTTATCGAGCATGCGGTTGCGGGCCTCGGCCCACCCGATCGGGACGTCGTTGAGCGAGATGGTCCAAGATAGCGGGGCGTCTCGGTCCTTGCGGTCGGCCAGAATCGTGCGGTAGGTCGGCGGATCGCCCACTGCCAAGGAGGGGAGGATTTTTACGCCGACCAGCCAACTCATGGTCAAAAGCCAGAAACCGACTACCACCACGTTGAACCACCGGCTGTACATGCCTCTATTTTACCAGGACTGGCAAAGCGGGCGAGGGCAGTCATCGGTTAATGGCGACATGTGTGCGCCTGACAAGGCAACCGCTAACCATAGATCGCCGCGAACTCGCGACGGTACACCTGCGGATCGTCCGGCAGCCGCTCAGCCAGCAGGTCGCCAGCGCCGGCGCCGTGCTGGAAGCGACGCTTTTCGAACACCGGCATCGACAGTCCGGTGACCGCCCGCACGCCGCGGCGTTTCGTGGCGATTTTCGACAATGGCCAACTCGCGACGGTTTGCTGCCGGTTATTCTGGCCGCCGGGACTCGCCTGGGCGGTGCCGACGACCGCAAATCGAAGCAGCGAAATCGATTACGGCGATTATGCGGGGCGATGCCGCACCCGTCTCCGCCACGGCGCCTAAACAAAAGCGCCGCGCGCGCGGCGCTTTTGTTAAGCAGCGGGCCGCCCGCGGCGTGCGGCACGCGC
>DATLUO010000038.1 GCA_035533075.1 Pirellulales bacterium
CGCCGACTTGGTGCGGGTGCGGGTGGATGGGGCGACGACGGCTGCTCGAAAGGAAAGCGGCCGGATCGTGGTGCCGCTGCCCTCCGAGCGACGGTTTCCCTTCGTCACCGTGGAGTTTTCGCTGCCGGGCGCGGCGCCGGGGCTGGTCTGCAACTGCGAAGCGCCCTGGCCAGCCATCGACTTGCCCGTCGCGTCGCGAGAATGGCTGGTCTCGGCGCCGGGCCAGTATGAGCCGCTGATCTGGTCCGACATGCCGGCCGATGAGGGGCGGCCGATGCTGGGCCGGTTCGTTCGAAGCCGCGGACAGCGACCCTTTGACGTCGCCAGGCTGTCTGACTGGCGGGAGTTGGCAACCCTGTCCGCAAACGCCGACGCACAAAGCGAGCGCGCTTCAAGCCTTCTTGCTGCGCTGGGATCCGCATTGGCGGCCAGTGAGAGGCCGCCCCACGGCCACGGAACAGCTTCCGTCAGCACCTGGGGCCGCCTGCTGACCGAGGCCACGCGCGAGCGAGTGGGACTGTCGAAATCGTTGCGCGTCGACGCGCGATCGCTGGCGCAGCTCGATATCGGTCCTTCGACGCCACTCGGCTCATGGTCGGTCCCGATGTCCGCCGCGGGACAGTCCGATGTGGAAATCGCACAGGCGGTCGCCGCCCAACTACTCCGCGAACACGGGCTGGCACTGCTGATGGATGGCGACCAGATCGTGCTCACGAACCGCTGGGCAGCGTTCGAAGCGGCGGGCGACCACGCATTGAGTGCCGGCTCGGTTGTCTTCAGGCGCGATCTGCCGGAAGCCGGCGAGGGCGAGCCGGTGGTTGAAACAACGTCGGTTCTGCCGCTTTCGGCATGGCAAGCGGAGCCGGAGATGATCTGGGAAGGCAATGCTTCGTCCGCGGGAGGTTTTTCCGACTTCGCCGCCCATGCCTGCCGCATCGACGGCTCTTTGGGTCCGACGTCGTTGACACTGGTCCGCCATGACGTGGTGACCGTGGCGGCGTGGTCCTTGGCCGCGGTGTTCGCCGCGCTCGGCATGTGGCTCGTCCGCGCTCGCCCTTCCGGCCTGGTGCTCCTCGCGGGTCTGGCCATGGTGGCAACAATCTGGTGCCCACCGGTGCTCGGACCTTTGGGCCGGGGCGCCGTTGTGGGTTGCATCGCCGCCGCGGCCTGGTACTGGTTGAGTCCGGCCGGTCGTCGGCCGCGGACGACCGTGCGATCGGCGATAGCCTCGGCAGACCACCGCGGCGGCCCGGCGGTTGTCGCCCTGGCATTGGCGGTAACCGCCGCGGCCGCTCATGCTCTCGGCGACGACGCGGCCGGCCCCGCTACGACCTCGGAATCCGCGGTCCACAATGTGTTTGTGCCGGTCGATGCCGACGACAAGCCCGGGGCCTTGTACCAGGTGCCGCTCGACTTTTTGGAAGAGTTGCGCCGCCGCGCCAGCGCGAGCACCGACGAGCCGCGGGGCTGGCTGGTCACGGGCGCCGCTTATGAGTGTGCGCTGGCGCGTGGCAAACCCGACGAACCGATCGGCGTGAGCCAGTTCGTCGTACGCTACCACCTGCACGTGATTTCGCCCGACGCCCATGTCCGGCTTCGCCTCGACCGCCGGCAGGCCGAACTCGCCGACGACTCGGCCACGCTCGACGGCCAACCGATTTCGCTCGATTGGCAGGACGAAGGGACTTTGTTGGTCTGCGACGTGGCGGAACCGGGCGACTACCTGTTGGAGTTTCGGCTGGTTCCCACGGTCAGCGACGAGCTGGAAACGCGCGTCCTGAGCCTGCGGATACCGCCGGTGGCCGCGTCCACGGTTGACGTGTCGTTGCCCGCCGAGCTGTCGAACGTCGAGCTGCCGACGATTCAGGGCGAAGCGCGTGTTGAAGACGGCGGTCGCCGCGTTCGGGCCAATCTTGGTCCCACGCCAACGCTGGCGGTGCGTTGGCCCCTGCAAGCCGCCGCCCCGGCCCAGGTTGAAGTCGAGGAGTTGCTCTGGCTCCGAATCCGTCCCGGATCGGTCGTGCTCGACGTCGATCTGAATTATGAAGTCAGCAGTGGCGCCCTGCGGCAGGTGCAGTTCACCGCCGATCGTCGGCTGCGGCTGATGCCGGGCACAACCTCCGCCCGAGAGCGAACGTTGCCGTCCGACCCGGCCAGTCCAGAAACACTGCAGGTGACGCAGATCGACCTGGAACGTGCGGTGGTCGACCGCACGACCTTGAGCTTGTCGTTTTTTCTCAGCGGCGCGTCGGGAGTGGGCAACGTGCGATTGCCGGCCTTTCACACCCAGAATGCAAGGCCAGTGCGACGTTGGTTGGCGGTGACCGTGGACCCGGGGCTGGAATACGCGGCCCGCGACGCCGAGCAGCTCGATCCGCTGCCGGCGGCCGACTTCGCCGCCAAGTGGCACGATGCGGACGTGGCGGCCCTGCGCGATGCGCTCGTCTATCGGCTCGACTCGGCCGACGCGCCTTGGAGCCTGGCGACGCGATCGCGCGAACCGCAAACGACGGTCAAGGAGGTTTTGGCGCTGAGTTGCCAGCGGTCGAACGCGCTCGTGCGGTATGAAGCTCAGCTCATGACCACCGCGGGATTTGTGTTTCAGCATCGCCTGCGCGTTCCGCCCGACTTGCAGATCGAACGCGTTACCTTGACCGAAGAGGGCATCGATCGCGTGGCGCGGTGGGCGCGCAGCGAAGAGGGGCAGATCAGCGTGTTTCTCAACCGCCGCATCACCGGCGCGCAGCAGCTTACGCTGTGGGGCCGTTTGCCGATTCGTGCCAACGGGCGCCTGTCGCTGCCCGCGGTCACCGTGGAACCCGCTGCCCTCGGAACGATCGAACAGGTGGAGGTTCTTTCCCGCAGCCTGGAGCTTTATCGGCAGCCGGCGGTGCGTGTGGCGCTGGACGCCGCCGCCGGGCTCGGCGAGCTAGTGCAGCCCGCCCTCGAGCCGGTCCATCCGCGGCTGGGAAGGCTCGTCTTCACCTGCACCGCCGAGCCGAGCTACTCGGGCACCGTGGTCGTCTCCGCCAACGACGCACGCATCGCCGGGGCGGAACAGTTTACGGTGTTGCGCTTCGTCAACCAGGCGTGGGGCGCCGAGATCGATTATCGCTTTCGCGCGGAGGGGGGAGTCGTCGATGCCGTGCGGTTCGACGTGCCGGCCAACTGGGGCGCCAACCTGGAAGTGGCCTCACCGCCGGCCACGATCGAGCTGAGCGACCAGCCCGGCAAAACGCGAAAGGTGATGATCGTGCGGCCGCTGAAACCGCTAACCGGCGATTGCCAGGTCAAAATCCGTTCGCCGCTGAAATACGCTCCGGGCGATCCGATCTCCGCGCCCGACGTGGTGGTGCTGGGAATGCCCGCGGCCGAGCGTTACTGGTGCTTGCCGCTGCAGGTCGGCATCGAGGCCGTGAACTGGGACCCGCAACGGATGGCGCCGGCCACCCTGCCGGAAGACATGTCAACTTCGCTGCCCGGCCCGGAATCGGCCGTAACGCTTCGCGCGGTCGGCGATCATCCCCAAGCGGTGATGACTTCCGTCAAGGCCGTGGTGGGTGCCGCCAGGGTCCGGCTGGCCGACGTTCGGCTGGCGCCGAGCGTCATCGGCGGTTGGACCGCCGCGGCGGCGTTCGACCTGGAGCCGGGCGGACGATCGAGTTGCCCGGTCCGCCTGGCAGCGGGCTGGCGTTTGGTGGCGGCCAGCGTGAGCGGACTGGCGGCGACGCCATTGCCCCAGGATGAAGGAGAATGGCAGGTCCCACTTTGCTCCGACCGCTTGCCGCAGCGCGTGGAGTTGGTCCTGATGAGCGACACGTCGCCTTCCTCCTCGATCAGGCGATTGCCGCTGCCCGTGGTCTGGTTGGAAGGATGGGCCGAGGAGGAGACGCTGCTCACCGTGAATGCGCCGCGACAATACACAGTCGAATTGAATGCGGCCCGGGTCGACGACGCGTCTTGCGACTCGGCGCGAATCGACAGCGTGATGTCGCTGCTTGATTTGCCCGAAGAAATCGTGGCGACGACGTCCAAGAACGATCTTGCCGGCTGGTATCGCCCCTGGGCCCAATGGCTGGTCTGGTGCGGCAAACGGCCCGGCCCGCCGCGGCTGCCCCGCGGCGACGCGACGGGCAAGACGTCGGCGGTTCCCGACAACTGGCTGCGTTCGGCCCGACGACTGCGCGCGGAGGAGATCTTGGTCGGCATCGCCAATTCCCCCTCGCTGGCCGTTCAGACGATGGAAGTCTGGAACGAAATGCACGAATCGCTTGCGGCCGCCCAGTTTCGTTGGTCCGGTGACGGCCCGCGCCAACTCGCCATGCGACCCGGCTGGCAGAGTGCTTGGCGGACGCGCTCGATCGCGACGGCCTGGGCGACTTTAGCGGTTTTGACGTTGCTGCTGCTGCGTCGCATGGCGGTGGCGGCCGACCTGCCCCGTCGCTGGCCGCATTTGCTGGTGGTCGGCCTGGGAATCGTCTGGTGGCTTGTCTGCCAGCCGAGCGCGGCCGGCTGGCTGCTCGTCGCTTGGGGATTCGTGGGGGCCCTTCGCTCGGCAGTTTGGCCCCTTAAAGGGAAGGCAGAGTAGATTTGCCGCTTTCCTTTTTCCAGCGGATCGTATAATTTAAGCAAGTGACGTTGTGAAAAGTCCCCTAACCTAAAAGAGACGGTCAAGCATTATGGCAGTGGCATTGACAGAAAAGGCCGCCAAGGAAGTCCAGCGGATCATTGAAGAGCAGAAGTTCGAAGAAGACATGGTGTTGCGCGTGGGCGTGGCCGGGGGCGGTTGCAGCGGCTTCCAGTACAGCCTGGGCTTCGACAAAGGCTTCGACGAAAAGGCCGACAACCGATACCAGTTCCACGGCGTGACGGTGGTCGTCGATAAGAAGAGCGCGCTGTATCTCGACGGCACGACCGTCGATTTCTTCGAAGGGTTGGAGAAACGCGGTTTCACGTTCGACAACCCGAACGCGGTCAAAAGCTGCGGCTGCGGTAGCTCGTTCTCGGCCTAACGGAACGCGACGGTCAGAAGTTCCACATGCCGCCGACCATCACGCCGTGCAAGATCAGATCGCCGTTGGTCTTGATGTTCTGCATGCCTTGCTGGTCGGCCCAAAAGGCCGGAATTTGATTGTCGGTCAGGCCGACTCGCGTCACGCCCATCAAGCGGTATGCCGCGAAGGCGCTGAACCGCGGCGTCACCTGATAGCCCGCGCCGACGTCGATCTGCGCCAGCGTCGAAACCGTGCTGCGGCGGGCCAGCACGTCGAAGCCCTGCGCTCCGTCGCCGGAGTAGAGGTGCTCGCGCATCGAAACCTCGTTTCCGAACAGCCCCACCATCGGCTGGGCATAGAGCCGCACGCGCGGCACGACGAAGTAGTCGATGCGTGAGCCGAGCTGGATGCCCGCCAGGTTGTTGGTGACGTTGGTATTCAGATAGGCCGCGTAGGCGCCCCCGCCGTCGCTGAAATTCGTCGAATTGACGCCGCCGAAGATCAGGCCGTCTTGAAAGCGGAAGTAACGCAGGCCGGCGTAGCCGGTCCACATCAGACGGCAGGCGGAGGGACCAAACGCGGCCCGCCGCATGGCGTTCCACTCGAAGTTGTTGAAGCTGTCGCTGCGCCACAGAGCATGGGTGTGCGCGTTGTCGAAGTAGAACGTCGCACTCTGTTGGCCGACATTCACGTTGCCCAGGTTAAAGGGCGTGCTGAGCTGATAGTTCGGGTCGACGACGCTGGCGGTGCCGGTCATCGGTCCAAGCCCCCAATAAATGAACTGAAAGCCGTAGGCTTGGGGGCCGAACCAGCGGCCGAACATCACTTGCCCGCCGCCGGCCCAATTGTCGCGTGCCCGGCCGGTGTCGAGCAGGTTCGTGTTGACGTTCGACGAGTTATACGTGGTCGACAAGGCGTTGGGTGCGTCGCGCGTCATCACCAGTCCGGCCAGCGAGCCAAACCAGTAGCCGGGCTGAAGCCGCAGGCCATAGGGCAAGTTCAAGGGCGCCATGCCGGCGGTGTTCAGTGCCTGGGCGAACGGGCTGCCGCCCAGAAGCGGACACGTTCGGCAGCCCTGGCAACCAGCGGGCATGCCGCAACAGGCCGCGTTCTGCGCGGGAAGCACGTCAGCCCCATCTTTCGAACTTGCCGGCATGGCCTCCGTCGGCTCGTCCCACGCATAGCTCGAAGCCACCGAGGGCAGGGGGCCTTCGCCGGGCCACGACGACGGCGCGTAGTAGCCGTCGCGCTGCCCGCGGGCCAGGGGCGTGCGGGCTTCCAGCGCGGTGGCGCCCGCCGACGGACGCGGCAACGGGGGCGGAGCAAACGCGGGCAAGGGCAACAGGGATGGCGTTTCAGCGCCGCTGCCCTGAGCATGGGCGGCAACGGCCCACAGCAGCCAAGCTGCGCAAAAAACAGACGCGGTACGCATCGGCTCGTGTCTCCTTCCGTGGCAGATCAGAGTCCTTTACCAGCATCGTCGGGCCTGCCGCGCGGATTGTTGCGATTACCGGCCGCGGCCGTATGAATCGGATTGTGCCGGCGATGCCCGTGGAGTAACCCCGACGCCTTGCGCCGGCCGACTTTTCGGCACGCGGCCGACGTCTTGCCTGGTCGTTCTACTTTACGCGGCCGACTGAGATAGCCCTACTCCAGCGTCAGCTTCACCAGATCGCTCACCGAGCGGACGGCGCCGGGCGTGGCCAGGTAGCTGATGCCGCGGTGCAGGTGCAGCCGAAACTGTCGGGCGACCGTTTCGTCGTCGCAGCCATGCCCGTCCCGCTCGCACCGCTCCTTGACCAGCGCCAGATACAGTAGTATCGCCGGTCGACCTCCGTGTCGGTCGACAAGATGATCACCTGATGGCTGGCGTTGGGAAAGTACCGCTCGACCAGGTGCTCGCGGTGCCGTTGGTCGAGCCGGGCCATCGGCGTGTCGATGATCGCCGGCAGCGAGCGAGCGCTGGGCCGTGCCAGGCCCCATAGCACCGAGATGGCGAAAATCTGCTCCTCGCCTTCCGAGAGTCTTTGCTTGGCAAGCGCCTGCCCGTCGCTGCCGTAGAGCGTGATCGCGAACGTCCGCGGATCGATCATGATCTGCTCGACGAGCGTCTGCTTGCGCAGCAAAAAGCGGAACGACTCGGTCACCAGCGACGACAGCCGGTCGATCTTGGCCGCCGTCGCGCGGCGCAGAAACTCCTGCATCGTCGTCTTGGTCCGGGCCGCAAGGTTCGCCATCCGCACGGTCTCTTCTTCGCGAATCTCTTGCTGCACCCGCTTGCGCAGCAGCTTCTGCTGCCGATTGACCCGACCCCAACGGGGTCGTATTCGACAGCCTAGGGCAACGCCCTAGGTTGGCGTCGGCACCAACACGGCCACCCCAGCGGGGTGAAACGCCCGTCGCGCCGCTGGGAGTCGCGCCCCGTTGGGGCTTCTAAAATCATTGCCGCCGATAACCAAGGGCTCCGCTGCGCCGCGCCCTGGGCTATCGAATCGCGCCCCTTCGGGGCATTTTCTCCCTCTCCCTCCGGGAGAGGGCCGGGGTGAGGGCCGTCGCCTGCTTTCGGTTATCCCAGTTCTGGCCCCTCATCTCTCATCCCCCTCCTCAAACAACCTCTTCTGCGGCGAGCGCTTCGGCTCTTCGCCCTCCGCGGCCTTGAGCCGCGCTTCCTGCTCGGTGCGGATGCGGATCGCTTCTTCTTCGCTCTCGAATTGCCCGGCCTTGAGGCACTCTTCCAGCGCGTCGAACACGCCGGCCCGGCGGGTCATGCCGCGAAACTTCCGCTCGACGTCGCGCCAAAATACAGTCGAGCATGTCGGCCTGAATCTCGAAAAAATGCTGCTCGTCGCCGCACACCTCGGCCAGCAGCCGCCAGTCGTCGGGGCCTAACAAATTGTCGTCGGCCTGCCGGGCAGGAAACGTTTAGCGCGTCATCGGCCGACCTAGCCCCTGTCCGGCGGCCATCGGCGGCCTTAAGATAGCGACCGGTCAATTTCATCGACTAATTGCCGGCGAGCGACTTGTCGGCGAGCGACGGCATTAACAATGGTCCCCAAGCACCAGCGCAACTACGAATTCCGCTGTCCGGTTCACGGGTTCATCACGCTCAGCGCTTGGGAGCGTGAGATCGTATCGCAACCAGCTTTCCAGCGGCTGCGGCGGATCCGCCAGCTCGCCTGGACCGACCAGGTCTATCCCGGCGCAATGCACACGCGGTTTGAGCACTCACTGGGCGTCATGCACGTCGCAACGGCGATGTACGATGGCCTCGTGCATTCGAGTCGGAGCATTCTGGAACATGACCTGAAATTCGACGCCGCGGGGATCGAGCGAGATCGCATTCTCGTGCGACTAACAGCCTTGCTGCACGACGTGGGCCATGCACCGTTCTCGCACGCCGCCGAAGACCTGTTTCCTGTGATCCGCGACGAGCGCGTTCATCGTTATCAGCATGAGGACTACTCGGCAGCCATCATCCGCCAGAAGTTGCGAGACGCGATCGAACAACACCCGCTCAACGACAACTACAGGATCGGCGCCGACGAGATTGCCAACCTCCTCGAGCGATCCGTAGCGGCAGGGCGGGCACTCGTCTGGGGAGACATCATCAGCGGCCAAATGGATGCCGACCGCATCGACTACCTCCTCCGTGATTCGTTGCACGCCGGCGTCCAGTACGGCCGTTTCGACTGGCGGCGACTGATGAGTTGCCTCGTGCTCGTTCCGTCGGTCGAGGAACCGGGCTTCCGACTTGGTGTCACGGAAGGCGGGCTGCACGCCGCGGAATCGCTCGTGTTGGCCCGCTATCTCATGTTTACGCAAGTCTACTTCCACAAAACCCGCGTCGCCTTCGACCATCACCTCCACCATGCTTTAGCGGAAGTGCTGCCGGGCGGCGTGTTTCCGCCGCCATCCGCCGACGCCCTTGATGAGTTTCTTGGCTGGGATGATTGGCGGGTGCTGGGAGCGCTGGCCGAGGGTCGCGGCGGAGAGCATGGTCGAAGGCTCCGCCAGCGCGACCACTTTCGCGAGGTGTATCATACGCCGGAAACTCCCAGCGCACGCGACCTGGCCCGCTTCCGCGGCATTTGCGACAATTTGGGCCCATTGCTCAGAACGGTGGTGTCCGCCGAAAAATCTTGGTATAAAGTGGACAAGTTGGAAATCCCGGTTCGTAGCGACAATCCCGGACGGCGTGTCGTCTCGTTGTCGAAGCTCTCGACAGTCGTTGCGGGATTGAAGCCCATTGACAAGCGGATGGCGTATTGCGCGCCGGAAGACAAGGAGCGGGCCTTGGCCATTGTCGTCAAACGAGAAGGAAGGAGCCGATGAACGCAGACAAACAAGGATGGTTCCGGTTGGCGGTGCTTGCAACGCTGGTCAAGCGCGCGCCGCAGCCGCCTGGCCGGACCGCCATGATGAAGTTCGCCTACTTGCTGCAGACGTTGCGCGGCGTGCCTTTGGGCTATGACTTCCGCTTATACAACTACGGGCCGTACGATATCCGCGTGCTGAACGATCTTTCGCAAGCCGAGAGGTTCCGGGCGGTGAAGGAGAAGACCGTATCCTATCCCAAGGGCGACGGCTATCAGTATTTGCCCAAAGAGCGGTGCGAGTGGGTTTGCGCCCAGGCGGCCGACGAGCTCGACGAGTTTGGCGAGGCCATCGATTGGCTCGTCGAGCGTTTCGCTTCCGAGCCGGCCTGGCGGCTGGAATTGTTTTCGACGATCGTCTATGCCGAGCGCGAGCTGCGGCGCAAGCAGCAGCCGCGTTCTCGCAACGAGCTTTGCCGCCGCGTGCAAAGCATCAAACCCTACTTCGACGGCGAGAAGATCGCGGCCGCGGTCGACGCCCTTGCCCGTGACGGCCTGATCGAAGCCCCGGCCGATTAAGCTAGTTGGTCGACCCAGCAGCCGAACCGGCTGGTGCCGCAGCTCGGCGTCGTGGTATCGACTACCAGCGGGCATTCGCCCCGTCGCTGGCCCCCTGATACATGCCCAACGGCGACTTGTTGGTATGCCCCCAGGGGTTTTTGTATTGCATCAAAAACAGCCACACGTCGTCGTTCGACCAGTCTTCGATGGGCGTATAGGCCAGCGAGTTGGGCAGATTGGCGTTGGGCGTGAGCCGTTCGCGGACGCGGCGGGCATCATGTTTGGCCATCGTGCGTGCCCGGCGTTGGCTTTCGGCCTTGCGCGTGCCGAGCACCAGAATGGCCTCGCCATTATCGCGGACGACGTCGCGAATGAGGCGGTTCGAAGGGTCGATCTTGAGCCGTTCGGTACACCAGCGAAACAGCTTTCGCGACGTCGGATAGCCGCGGCCGATCAGGTTCACCCAAAAACTGCTCTTGGTTTCCGGCGTCAGCTCATGCGGTACGATCGGAATATGCTGTTCGCGAGCGGCATCGCGCATTTTGGCCCGCGAGGCATCAACCAACGCCGCAACCAGCGGCTACTCAACCAGCGTGTCGTTGGTAATGACATGGTGGGACCGAATTCGCGCCCTTCCTGTTCAAGGCGATGCCCTGAGCCATGCGTATCAAGCGCGCGCGGCGTTGATTTCTGCGATCGCGTCACGAAACGCGGTGATAAGGCGGTTTTCCAAAATGTAATTCACCATGTCATCCAAATGCATGAACTCGTAGTCGCGTCCAAACGCGCTTCGCTGTTCGCTCTTCCAAGCGGCCATAAGTGGCTCGACGTGCGGATCTGCGTGGCCATTCCAGATAAGAATAGCGACGCGTTCTTCGACGGGATCGTGGATCTGAAAGGGATCGAGTGGAACCTGAAACATCTCTTCGAGTTGAAGACGAATCTGTCTCCAGCCCGCTTTTTTGATGTTACCGCATTTCGCTTGGTACATCCGCAGCACGAGCCGGCCGTTGTGTTCCGCGGCGACTGCGATATCCTTACCGTACTCGATCGGTCCGTGCCGAATCTGCGCGTATCGCGGCACCGAATTCTGGAACAGACGAAGCAGTAGGCGACGGAAGTCGCGCTCGTCGGTGATTCCCTCTAAAGCGCGGTGCATCCAAAGGCGATTTGGTCCTTCGAGGATGCCGATGGCGCGCCGGTCGATAGCTTTCCGCACCGTCTCTGCTTCGACTTGCCTAATGAGTGGAATACGATCAAGTGCGAGCATCGCCCGGCCAACGGAGCTAAGCCCCTGCCTGCGATCCGCACGCATCTGCTCAAAGCCAGCATAGGCATGGTCAAGAAATTCCAACGTCGCAGGGTCGCCGTCGTTTTCGCCAAAGAACCTTATGTCCGATTCGAATACTGCTCGTGCGTCCGCTGCGCCAATGCCATGATCCAGGCCGAGAGCACCAGCCAACATCCGAATCAATAGGTGATATCGATGGACGGCTGTGTGGGCATACGATCGATGATCAGGCATACATGCGGCTGCCTGAGAGATATACTCCTCCGCGCGTTCTGGATCTGTCACAGCTCGGGCGATCCATGAGCGCGATCGAAAGTACGGCGCCCACAGATGGCGGTTAACCCCCGACCAGGCCCCGTCGGCATCTCTGTACGTCTCGGGACCCGTGTCCTCGAAAATCGTCGCAGCCCCCGCGAATGATTCGGCTGCGCATTGCGTAGCGGTAAACGCCTGCACCGCCATTTGCCAGCCGCGCAAATCTGGCGACTTAAAGGCCCACGAGCATCGTCCTGAGATCTCGTGAGCTGCACGGTAGTCGCCCATACGAAGAAAGAGCTCGAATGCCGAGGGAACGCGGAAGCAAAATGTTCGGACGTGGCTGTCCCACGTCGTCGTTTCGGAGCTGACGACGCCGCCCGGGAATTCCGGGGTCCACGGCCCGGTGATTGGCCCCTGCAAGCGCAAGCCATAAACGAGAAACGACGCAGCGTTGTGATGATCACTGAATCCGCGCACAAGGCGATCGGCAAGCGTCAAATAAACCGCGTTGGTGTCGCGCGCCAACTGACGTTCATCCGCGTAATCGAGCGAGCGGAGTTCCTGGTACCATTGCCTTAGCGCGAGAAGCGCTTCCATCGAATCGGCAGGGCTCCCTTCAACGCAGGACCGGAATGCCGCAATGGCTCGGCCGATATAGCCAACCCTTGTTTTACGATCGAGCAGCCCCCATCCAGCACGCGTGGCGTCTATGAGCGCAATACCTGCCGCGAACGGATACCCCGTTGCCAACCATGAGTCAGCCGCTTGACCTAGCTGCTCGACCCTCGTCATCGACGGGCTCTCAAAGCGCGGGCCCGCCCAATAGGCGTCCTCGGGCGTCAGAATCAATTGGTCTTTCATTCCGTAGTCGATCCGGCCTGCATAGAAAACCTGCATTATACGCGGTCGGAGATCAAAACTCGCACGAGCGAGGCGAATTTGGAGAGTATCAAAGACGGTCATGCCAGTGCCGGGCCGCGATACCGCGGCAGCGCTTGAAAGGCTTACCAAAGCTCTGGCCGATGGTGGAGGCATCCGGCGAAGCCGTCAAGGGCCGGCTCGTCGAAGCTTGTGGCCAAGGTCTTTGAGCGCTAGACTGGAATCGTTTGACCTAGCGCAATCGGATGCCTCAGATGAAATTCGGCAAGACGGCTTACTCGTTAAAGGAACTCGTCGGTGCATGGAAGGACGGGTTGCTCGTTCGCAATCCCGAGTATCAGCGCGGCGAGGCATGGAGCCTGTCCCAAAAGCAGGCACTGGTTGATTCGCTCTTTCGCCACTACCCTATCCCGCCGTTGTTCCTAGAACAAAAGGTTAAGGCGAGCCTTGGCGGGGCAAAATCGGAAAAGTACGAGATCATCGACGGCCAACAACGCCTCCTCGCGATCTCGGAATACTTTGACGGCAACTTCGCCCTGCTTGCGCCGCACGACAAGCGGCTGCGACTCCCAGTTAGCCTCCGGACACAATCCGCACGATGGGCGGAACGACGATATGACGGTTTAAGCCATGAATTGCGGACGGAACTGGATGACGCAAAGGTTGATGTTTTCGTCGTTTCGCACGTCGATCATCCCGATGAAGTACGAGATTTGTTCATCCGATTACAGTCAGGTACCGCGCTGACGAGACAGCAGATCCGGGACGCGTGGCCTGGCCATCTTGGGCCATTCGTCGAATCACTGGCTGGTAAGTTGCAAAAGCGGCCGAGATTCGAGTTCTTTGAGCTCGTCGATGGCCGAGGGCTCCGCGATGAGGAGGGCGATGCTCGGGATCCGTATGTCAAGCATCGCCAGACCTGTGCGCAGCTCTTGCGGATCATGCTGGCCCGAATGATAGAGCCGGCCGAGTTTCCGAGCATTGCAGCGGGCGACCTTGACGGCCTCTATCATGAATACACGGACATCGACCTTGAGGGCCCGACGATACGGCGAGCTCTGCAGGTGTTTGACGCGGTCGAGGAAGTCGGGCACCAGATTGGCCGGATGTACACGCGAAAATACAAGATCCACAAGCAGGGCATGTTTGCGCTATGCACCTTCTTTCAGGACGCCTTTCGCAATCCAAACTTCAAGATGGACCGAGAATCCATCCGCAAGCTTGCGGAGTACGTCACAACGAAAGCCCCCAAGGCTGAGGGTAAATCGAGTTCCGCGGCCAAGAATGCGGCTTATTATGAAAGATGGCGGGTCCAGTTGCCTGAGGGTATCGGCGTCAAGCTTGACCCGAAGCGGCTTTTTGACGACAGCCAGAAGCAGGAGTTACATCGCCTTTCGGGTGGCAAGTGCAAGAGGTGTGATCGACCGACCGAACTTGCTGATGGCGAGGGCGATCATTACCCAATACCTCATCGCGATGGCGGCCCGACGACGATCGAAAACGGGCGATTCGTCTGTAAAGAATGCAACCGCCCCGGCCGCCCAAGACTTCCATAGTAGGGATTCAATCACCGCAGCAAACGCGATAAATAGCCGGCGACACGCGCCGCCATCAGTTCCCCTCAAACTTCTTCTCTCGGTGCCACGCGAGATGCTTGCGGTCGGGCCAAATCAGCTCGTTGCTCGGCAACCGAATTCGCTGCCCTGCGTAATCCTTCAGCGGCTTCTGGTCGGGGCATTCTTCGTCGAAACGGTCGGCGGCGACGAGAATGCGGTATTCGTCGTCGATCGACCAGAGGCCGGCGTCGAAGAGCCAGTGGGCGTTCTTCGAGAGAGCCAGGCCGTTGCGGGGGTCGTCGTTGCGGGAGTCGGAGAATTGATGGATGTGGGCGGCGTCGACGATGCTGCCCGCCGCGATCGTCGTCAAACGCAGGCCGGTCAACGCACAGGTGTAGTTATAGGCCGCCACGACATCGAGGCGGAACCGCACGTCACGACCCTTGCGCCGCGGGTCGTCGTCGGGCAAATAGCTGGCGTCGGCCGCAATCTGGTCGTCGGTCGGAAGGAGCATCTCGAACAGCGAGTAAAGTGCCAACCGCTCGGCCGGCTCAAAATACCTGGCGATCAGGATGCGCCGAGCCTGCTCGCGAAATGCTCCATCGGCCGCGGCCGCGACAAAGCGGGCATTCAACCGCGCCACGCGGGCCAACTTGTGATCGCTCGTCGGCTCGCCGCGGGCATCGAGCGGCGTCCAAACGCCCTCGGTCTTCAGCTTGGTGAACGGGAACCGCACATCGGGCTTCTGGTTGCGGCGGTGAGCCACGATCGACCAGTAAGTGCAGAAGCGAAAGGCGAGCTGCGGCGTCAGCGGCAGAACCTCGTGGCCAAGCGAGCCCTCTCGGGCCAAGTCGAGCACGACGAGCAGCAACAAAGGCTTGTGCGGCGCGTTCGATGCCGTGTCAATCCGCAGCCGGGCGAACTTCGCCAGCCAAAAGCCCTGATCGTTCACCGCCGTCGAGCTCCCGTCGCCAGGGAAGAAATGGATGAGGGCATTCTAACGTGAACCACAAAGAGTACAAAGGACACGAAGGCAACAGGGCACAGGGCACAGGGAAGACGGAACCGGTGGCAGGGCTGCCCACGTACATTTCGATGCGGTCACGAATTGTGACCGCATGCCTTCCTTTGAAGTCGCCGATTGTGATCTCAAAGCATCGGCTTCGTCCGCGCGCTTCGCTTCCGCTTGGCTCGTTCGGCGCCACCGGCCCGCGGTGCGTCGCCCTCCGCGGCCGCGAAGCCGATGCGGCGCTTTTTGGGCGCCGGCGGCGGGGCCATGAGCTGGCGGATGGCCTCGAACACCACGCGAAAGTTGTCATCGTACTTGCGCTCCAGCTCCGCCAGCTTCGCCGCCAGATCTTTGTGGGACGCCAGGATTTCCCGCAGGCGGACGAAGGCCCGCATGATGGCGATGTTCACCTCGATGGCCCGATCACTGTTTAGGACGCTGGAGAGCATCGCAACACGCTGCTCGGTGAAGGCGTAGGGCAAATACTTGCGGTGTTGGCCGCGCCCGCTCTTTAAGGTCACAAATTGTGACCTTAAAGCCGCCGCCTCGTCAGCGGTCAGTTGGAACATGAAATCGTCGGGGAACCGCTTGGCGTTACGCTTGACCGCCTGATTGAATGCCTTTGTGGGCACGCCATAGAGCTCGGCCAGATCGCGGTCGAGCATCACTTTCTGGCCACGGATGAGCAGAATCGCCCGCTCGATTCGCTCCGCCGGAACTAAAAGCTCTTTCGCCACCGAAACCTCATCGCACAGCCATTGGCCGCTTTAGGACGAATCTACCGCCGTCAGCGGCGCCAAGCAACGGGGCGCCCCACATCAAGCCGGCACCGCACATCGCGCCCCTTCCACGGCGGACCGTCTTCAGACAAATGGCTGGCGTCGGAACCCCGGATCATTCGCCGCCGCGACAAAGCCGGCGTTCAACCGCGCCACGCGGGCCAGCTTGTGATCGCTCGTCGGCCCGCCGCGGGCATCGAGCGGCGTCCAAACGCCCTCGGTCTTCAGCTTGGTACACGGGAACCGCACGCCGGGCTTCTGGTTGCGGCGGTGAGCCACGATCGACCAGTAGGTGCGGAAGCGAAAGGCGATCTGTGGAGTGA
This sequence comes from Pirellulales bacterium, assembly GCA_035533075.1. Classification (NCBI taxonomy): domain Bacteria; kingdom Pseudomonadati; phylum Planctomycetota; class Planctomycetia; order Pirellulales; species Pirellulales bacterium. The sequence continues at coordinate 15,964 of DATLUO010000038.1, forward strand.
GCGGGAGCAAAGCGGCACCACCCTCACCCTTGCCCTCTCCCTGTGGGAGAGGGGATTAGCGAGCGCTCTTGGGCCAGGTCGAGCGCGACGAGCAACAGCAGCGGCTTATGCGGCGCGTTGGTGGCCGTGTCGGTCCGCAGCCGGGCAAACTTCGCCAGCCAAGACCTTTGATTGTTTCACCGCCAACGGCTCCCGTCGCGAGGCATGTCATTCAGCCACGGATGAAACACCGATGAAACACGGATGACAGACAGCAAGAGTTTTGATCCGTGTTTCGTCGGTGGCTGGCAGCGGTTTTATGACCCCTTGCTTCGGAACTACCATCGTAGTTCTTCCTTCGTCCCGCGTGCGGTGTTTGCAAGTCATTGCCGTTTAATACCTTACGTCGATGCCGACGTAAAGCTTCGCCGAACCCGGTACGCAGGCGCCCTACACCAACCCGAAGCGCCAGCGAGGAACATGAAAAAGGCGGCAAAACCTCGCTTGCGCTTCGGGTTAGTGTGGAAATGGGAACGGGTTCGGCGAAGCTTTACATGCCGACAGGCGGGTGCCGTGCCCCGCGGACACGGCGCGCAAAACAAAGGCGCCGCGCGCGCGGCGCTTTTGTTTTGCGCGAGCGACTCTTTTTGATCCCGGTCTTCGAGACGGCGCAAAACAAAAGCGACACGCGCGTGTCGCTTTTGTCGCGCCCGCGGGGCCGGTTGTGCGCAAGCGTCTCGACGCTCAATCCGCGTGCCCGTCCGTTGTCGGCGCGGCGCCGAACGCGACACGCGTGTCGCTGGAGATAGCACAAAAAGCGGATTGCTCGCGGGATCCCTTCCCGACAGTCCGTTACGAGCAACCCGCGAACTCCGTAGCTCAGACTTTCCGGCCCTGACAGGACGGCGCGCCGATCCGGCAGCGTCCGTCCCTGATCTCGCATCCCTGATCTCTCATCCTTCCTTACGAGCAGCCCATGCTGTTGCCGCAGTTGTGGCAGAGATAACAGTTGCCGTTGCGGACCGTAATCGCACCGCAGTTGTCGCAGGTCGGAGCGTCCGCCTGGAAATTGGCGAACTGGTCGCTGCGCGTGGCCGGAAGCGCCAACAGATCGTTGGCGTCCCAGTCGGGTGCGATCAGGGCGGCGCGCTCCGGCAGGTTGGACTTTCCGGACGGAACGGGACTCTTGTGCGAGCCGTTCCTATATGGCCTCGCTGACGCTTCGGGTTGCTGTGGCCTCGCTGACGCTTCGCCTTGGTAGGTCGTCGCTTGCGCTTCGGGCTTGTGCAGGCCATTCGTCTGCGACTTGGACGCTCCGGTCCCATGGGCCAGCCCGCCGGCCTTCCTGGCGGCGGGCTTAACCTCCCCCGGCTCATCGTCTCCTCCGGTTTCCTTACCGGCCGAGGCGTCGGCTACCGGTAGTCCAGCACTCGCCTCGCGATAGCCGGGCAAAAACGTGATGCCCAACCAACGGAAAATATAGTCGACGATACTCTTGGCAATCCGGATGTCGGCGTTCTTCGTGTGCCCCATCGGCTCGAAGCGCGTGTGCGAGAACTTGTTCACGTACACTTCCAGCGGCACCCCGTATTGCAAGCTCATCGAGACCGCCGTGCCGAAGCAGTCCATCAGGCCGCCGATGGTGCTTCCCTCTTTGGCCATGGTGATGAACAGCTCGCCCGGCCGGCCGTCTTCATACAGCCCGACGGTGATGTAGCCCTCGTGCCCGGCGATGCTGAATTTGTGCGTGATCGAGTTGCGCGTGTCGGCCAGCCGCTCGCGACGCGGGATGGCCTTCACCTTTTCGGCCGCCTTGTCGCCTTCGGTGCTCGTCGACAACGGTTGGCTCTCTTTCGAGCCGTCGCGATAAACGGCCAGCGCCTTGAGGCCCAGCCGCCAACCTTCGAGATAAGCGTCGGCGATGTCGTCGGGCGTGGTGTCGCGCGGCATGTTCACCGTCTTCGAGATCGCCCCCGATAGGAACGGCTGGGCCGCGGCCATCATCCGCACGTGCGCTTTCCAGGCGATCGACCGCGTGCCGTTGCGCGGCTGGAAGGCACAGTCGAACACCGCCAGGTGCTCGGCCTTCAGATCGGCCGCGCCTTCGATCGTGTCTTCGCGGTCGATGTAGCCCAGAATCGACTCGATCTCCGGCTGATCGTAGCCCAGCTTTTGCAAGGCCGCGGGCACCGTGTTGTTGACGATCTTCAGCATGCCGCCGCCGGCCAACTGCTTGTACTTGACCAGGGCGATGTCGGGCTCGATGCCCGTCGTGTCGCAATCCATCAAGAAGCTGATGGTGCCCGTGGGCGCGAGCACGGTGGCCTGAGCGTTGCGGAAGCCATATTGCCGGCCGTTGGCGAGCACTTCGTCCCAAACCGAGCGGGCCGCCTTCTTCAGATAATCGGGGCAGGCCAGGTCGATGTTCTCCACGGCGTCGCGGTGCATCTGCATGACCCGCAGCATCGGCTCGCGGTTGTCGGCATAGCCGTCGAACGGTCCCACGGCGGCCGCCAGTTCCACGCTGGCCAGGTTGCCGGCCCCGTGCAACAGGGCCGTCATCGCTCCGCACAGTCCCAGCGCCGCCGGCGAATCGTAGGCCAGTCCGCTCGACATGATCAAGCTGCCCAGATTGGAATAGCCCAGACCGAGCGGCCGGAAACGATGGCTGTTCTCCGCGATCGGCTTGGTGGGATAGCTGGCGTGATCGACCAGGATTTCCTGGGCGATGAAGTAGACGCGGCAAGCGGCCTGAAAACCTTCCACGTCGAACGTGCCGTCGTCGCGGCGGAACTTCATCAGGTTGATGCTGGCCAGGTTGCAGGCCGTGTCATCGAGAAACATGTATTCCGAGCACGGGTTCGAGGCGTTGATTCGTCCGGAGTTCGGACAGGTGTGCCAGCGGTTGATGGTCGTGTCGTACTGCACGCCCGGATCGCCACAGTACCAAGCGCACTCGGCCATCTTGTGCATCAAGTCGCTTGCCTGATAGGTCGGGCCGTTGCGCGATGGATCGGTCACCCAGTGCGTGCTCCACGACTTGTCTTCGACCGCGGCCTGCATGAAGTCGTCGGTCACACGCACCGACAAGTTCGCGTTCTGGAACAGGATCGAACTATAAGCCTCGCCGTTGAAGTTGGGGTCGTAGCCGTTCTGGATGAGAATGCGGGCCTTCTTTTCTTCTTTGGCCTTGCACTCGATGAACTCCAGGACGTCGGGATGCCAGACCTTGATCGACTGCATCTTGGCGGCGCGGCGGGTTTTGCCGCCGCTCTTGACCACGGCGGCAATCTGGTCGTAAACCCGCATGAACGACAGCGGACCGGAAGGCTTGCCCCCGCCCGACAGCTTCTCGCGGTGCGAACGCAGCGTCGACAGGTCGGTGCCGGTGCCGGACCCGAACTTGAAGAGCATCGCTTCGCTGCGGGCCAGCTCCATGATGGCTTCCATGTTGTCATCGACGCTCTGGATAAAGCAGGCCGACCCTTGCGGATACTCGTAGGGATTGTCAGGCTGCCGCACTTCCTTGGCTTCGTGATCCCAATGCCAGTTGCACTGGGCGCCTTTCACGCCGTACTGGTGATAGAGGCCGACGTTGAACCAGACCGGCGAATTGAACGCCCCGTGCTGGTGCAAGCAGAGCCAGGTCAGATCGCGATAGAACCGTTCGCCGTCGTCGGCCGAGGCGAAGTAGCCGTCGTGAATGCCCCAATCGGCGATGGTGCGGCTGACGCGGTGAATGAGTTGCCGCACGCTCTTCTCGCGTTCGGGCGTGCCGACTTCGCCGTAGAAGTATTTGCTGCACACGACGTTGGTGGCGAGCTGGCTCCAGAAGTCGGGCACCTCGCAATCGTTTTGCTCGAACAGCACCTCGCCCGACTCGCCTTTGATGGCCGCAGTGCGAATCTCCCACTGCACCGTATCGAAGGGATCGGCCACGTCCCGCGGGCAAAACCGCGACTCGACGACCACCCCGCGCGAGAAACGCCGGGGCGACTTGGGGCTAGGCCGGTCAGCGACTGCCAACGGGGCCGATTGAAGACGAACACTGGTATCTGACATGGGGAATCCCCTGTTTGAGAAAGCCGGGCATCCATTCCAATATACAGGAGTACATAACTAGGTGAACATATCGGCACTTTCTGGCCCTCGGGATGCCACTCTTTGGACCGAATTCTGTTGCCATTTTCCGGCAGACCCGCCGGCCACGTCACCCGTGACAACCACAATATATTGTAGGTGTCGCTCCGACAACCACAAGATGCTGTGTTTGTTAGGGCAAAGTCTACCGCCTTTCCGCCCGCCGTCAATCATCCTGGAAAAGTCGTGTCCGAAAGTCTTGCCGCTACGAACGTTAGCAAATTGTCAGCTAGCGGTTGTCTGCTAGCACTCCGCTCGCACCTTCCACACGCCATGATCGCATGTTGTTTACCGATAACGACTTGTGGCTCCGGATGGCCTTTCGTTGGGGCATCTCACGGGCACGGATCGCTTCAGGGCCCTGATCAGGCCTGCTTGCGAAACTCCGTGCGCCGGTTATTCTGGACGGGTAATCCAGCCTATTTCCGCTCAGGAGCCGCCGATGAATCGCCGCGATCTGTTACTTGCCTCTGGGGCCGCCTTAACTCTCTCGCACTTCCCGTTCGGGTGGGTCGGCGCCTCGGACGAGAAAAAACGCAAGCTGCTCATGTTCACCAAGAGCGCCGGCTTCGAACATTCGAGCGGCAAGCGTCAAGGCGATCAACTTGCTCACAACGAGCGGGTCGTGACCGAGCTGGGCAAAGAGCACGGCTTCGAGGTGGTGGCCACCAAGGACGGCGGCGTCTTCGACAGCGACCTAGGCGACTACGACGCTTTTCTGTTTTACACCACCGGCGATCTGACAAAGGAAGGAACCGACAAAACGCCACCGATGTCGAAGGAAGGCAAACAGCGGCTCTTGGACGCGGTGCATGCCGGCAAAGGCTTTCTGGCCTCGCATTGCGGCGCCGACACCTTCCACTCGCCGGGCGTCAACAAAGAAAACCAGCCGCCCGAAAAACGCGATCCGTACATCGCCATGCTGGGCGGCGAGTTCATCCGTCACGGCGGCCAGCAGAAGGGGCGGCTGGCTGTGGTCGATCACAAGTTTCCCGGCCTGGCGAGCTTTGGCGACGAACTGGTGATTCCAACCGAAGAGTGGTACTCGCTCAAGAATTTCGCCGACAACCTGCACGTGCTGCTGGTGCTCGACACGCAAGGCATGCACGATAAAGATTATGAGCGGCCGCCGTTCCCCAGCACCTGGGCCCGCAAGCACGGCGAGGGCCGGGTGTTTTACACCTCGATGGGGCATCGTGAAGACGTGTGGACCAATCCCGATTTTCAAAAGGTGCTGCTCGGCGGATTGGCTTGGGCCTTTGGCAACGTCGAGGCCGATGTCACGCCCAACATCCGGCAGGTAACGCCGGGCGCCGACGCCATGCCGCCGATCTAAGGTGTCCGGTTTGAGGACATCCTGACCGACGGGTCGTTGTGCATTTTACAACTTAACGTCGTCGCGTTTGGGCTTGGGCTTTTCGAGCTTCTTGAGCGCGTCTTTGGCCGGCTTATTGTTGGCGTTGGCGGCCATCCGCTTCTGTAGCTCGAGCTTCATCGACTTCTCGCCCCATTTCCAGCCGATTGGCTCCTTCAACTCGCGCTCGGCCAACAACGCCCAAGGCGTGCCCGCGTGCTGCTGACGCACCCGTTCCAGATATTCGCGGGCCTGCTTGGCCATCTTCTCGGTGGCACTGCCGACGCTGATTTCGTCGGCCGGCTCCAGCACAAACGTATCGCTGTCGGGCTTCTGAAACTTCAAGCCGCCCTTGGCCTTGGCCAACATCGCGTTATACGCCTCGGTGCGCACCTTGACTGCCAACAGACGGCCCATCGCCAGATCGTAACCGGCTTGCCAGCGCGGCTCGGTGAGCTTGCCGCGGTCTTTCTCGCCTTCTTTCAAAATCTGGTAGATCAGGTCGATCTTCGGACCCAGTTTGGCCGCCCCCTGCTGGGCTTCGTCGAGCACGCGCTTGAAGCTCGCCTCATCCGCTTTGGGGAACTCCAGCTTGGGGTGTTCCATCGGCTGCACCTGCGATTGCGCCGCCGCCTTGACCAGCGCCGCGCGGGCCTTGTTGTGGGCCAGCTTCTGCTCGTACTCCTTCACCGACACATAGTCGGGCTGATAGGTCCGCATGATCGACGGGTCGAAAAAGTGATCGAGCCGGGCCGACATGTTCGCCACGTCGCCCTGGCGCGTGCCCGAACTGCCGCGATTGGGATGAACGGTGAAGTAGATGCCGCCCGTCTCATAGCAAAGCCGCGTGAGCGCGAACGGACCGAACCCGGAGTCGAGGTGGTTCAAATCTTCGTTGCCGTGCGAAAAGGCCAACTGCACGCCCTCGGGATAGAGCGACTCCGGCCCCTGACGCACCGGAATCCACCGCGCGGTCTGATCGAACTTCGGGTCGGGATCGACGTATTTCACTTCGATCTCGCGACGGGCGAACGGCGCCGGGATGCCCACCACATAGACCGGCATCTCATAGCGCCTGCAGAGCGAGAGCGAGTTGTCCAACTGCTGCTCGGCGTCGTCGCCCACTTCGTCGCTGAACACGATGATCATCACGTTGCGCCGCGGCGACTGCGTGCGGAAATGCTGAAACTTCTTGGCCACCATGCCCACCGCCGTGAACGTCATTTCCACGCCCGACGGGTCGTTCTCGATGCCGTCGATCGCCTGTTTGATCTCTGCGACGTCGTCGGTCGGTTCCTCGGTGCGGAGGCTGACGTTTTTTCCGAAGGCCACCACCGAGGCCAGCAGCGGAGCATTGGCCCGGCTGCTGTAGTCGTGCTGGTCGGCGACGCCCAACTCTTTATAGATGCGGTCGAGACGATCGACGATGCCCTTGCGCTGAGGCTGCATGCTCAACGATTGATCGAGCACCCACACCACCAGCGTGCGGCGTTCGTCGAGCGATTCGGCGATCTCCTCGGTCAGCCGGTCGACGGCGCCGGCCGCGCCGGTGGTGCCGACGCCGGCCGCGCCTTTCACCGTCAGGCTGGCGTTCGTCAGCGGCGCGGTCGAAAGATCGGCCAGCACGGGCACTTCCACCTCCGACATGTCGCTGCGAACATCCTCGCTGAGCTTCGATTCTTCGGCCAGGTTCTGGGCCATGGCCAGGGCCGATTCGCTGCCCGACAGGCTCTCGGCGCCGACCTCCATGTTCATGTCGTTGTCGAAGGTCGTGAATTGCTCGGTGACCTGCTCGACCTCCTGAGTATCGAGAGGCGTGACCGTGAGCGTGTAGTTGTTGCTGGGGCGATACTGGCAGAGAATCGCCAGGGCCACGAGAACGCCGAAGTGGACGAGAAAACTGACGATCCAGGCCGGCGTATCGCCTTCCAGCGGCGATTCGTCGTCACCCGTCCACTCTTGCCAACGGTGTTTTAAGCTGTCGACGCCACTCACGGCAGGCACTCCAATTCCAAGCAAGCCTATCTCTGCTAGCGTATTCTTATAGATAGGTCGGTCGCTGGCAAGCCCTTACGGGCTGACGGTGATGCGTAACTCCATGCCGATGGGCAAAAGGTCGGCCCTCGGCAGGCGGTCTCGATTGGCGAAAAAAATCTCGTTAAAGCGGTTGGCAGAACCCAGATAACGCTGGGCCAGTGAGGGCAAAGTGTCGCCATCGACGATGCGGTGCAGAACGACCTTTGTCTGCTGCTGCGGCCCCGGCTCGTCGGCGTCCGAGGGGCGGCCTTCCCAGGCCGTCACTTTGCTCAGACGGCCTGGGAAGGACGCTCCACTGGGATTCTTCGGGAAGCCGGTGACCAGTAGCTTGTTGCCCGTGGCCTGGTCGTGGCTGTCCTCCGCGGTTCGGGCGGACGATCGCCAGCCCATCTCGCTGGCGGGGCGCGGTTCGAAAGGCCGGACATCGGGAGGTCGGACCGACGAAACGGCCGATTCGCCCACCGGATCGTCCCCGTTGTCGTCGGACGTCGTGAGCGGTTCAATGGTGCCTGTAAGCCGTGCCGGTGGAGACGGTTCGTCCGACAAGGCGAGCGGCACGGGCCCCAGGTTCGCGGGATGCTTCGCGATGGAGTGCGGTGGCGTCGGGAGAAGTGCGTTATGGCTGCGAAAAACGAGGGTCGCACCGGTCGCGCCGGCCAAGAATACCGCGGCAAGAGTCAGTTGATTACGCCGACGCATAGTTGTTGCCGGACCCGATCGAACGAGAGCGCACGTGCCCGGAATCTCCCTTCGGCCGCCGCGACGACAAACATTGACACTCTTGGCCCGGCCTATTACGGTTGACATTATGGCTCCACTTCCACCGTCAATTGCAGAAGAAGATGCCGAGGTCGACCGCGAACTTGGCCCCTACCGGGCCGTCAGCGGACTTGCCGTGGCCGGCTTGATCATGGGTCTGTTTTCGGCCACGGCGCTGATCCACCCGCTCCTATGGCTGGTGGCGTGTGTGGCGATCGTCGTCAACGCCCTGGCGCTGCGGCGGATCGCCGCGTTGGAACCGATGCTGATCGGACGCAAGGCCGCCTTGGTGGGCCTGGCGAGCTCCTTGATCTTTGTGATCTCGGCCCCCGTGCAAAACCTCGTCCACCGCCGCGCGCTGCGCCAGGAGTCGATGGAAATCGCTCAGGAGTGGTTTACCGATTTGCGCGAGAACCGTCCCGAAATGGCGCACAAGATGTCGCAGTTCCCTCTCACCGCGGCGGCCCGGCTCAAGTCGCCCCTGCCGGACTATGAAAGCGGCAAGATTCCGTTGGACCCGCTGCGCAAGTTCGTCCGCGAGTCGCCCGTCGATTTGCTGCTGAAGCTGGGAAAGCGCGCGCGCATTCGCTGGTATGCACACGAAGACGTCTGGGCCGACCGTGGCTTGGAAGGCGTCCGCGACATCTATGCGGTCACGGTCGGTGATGGTCCGCAGGCGACGTCGTTTTTCATTCGGATCGGGACGACTCGTTCGCGCGACATTGTGACGGGCGAATGGCAATGGCAGGTCACCAAGCACGAGTTCGTTTCCGCGACGCCCACGGGGTTGCTTGGGAACGACGGCTGACGCACCCCCTAGGCGATACGCTTCTCCGCGGCGCGCTTCAGGTAATTCGGGCCTTCCATCCCGTGACGAACGCCGAAGAAGGCCGCCGTCTCGCGGACCACGAGCTCCTGCTCGGCGGCCGTCAGCTCGGGAAAGATCGGCAAGGCCAGCGTCTCGGCCGCCGCACGCTCGGTTTCGGGCAAGTCGCCCCGCTGGTAACCGAGATGCGTAAAACACTCTTGCAGGTGCAACGGCACCGGGTAATAGATCTCGCTGCCGATCTTGCGGTCGGTCAAGTGCTGCCGCAGGGCGTCGCGCCGGCCATCGGGCACGCGCACGATGTACTGATTCCAAACGTGCCGCCGACAGGCGGCGGTCTGGGGCAGCTTGACGCCACGCTCGAGGCCATACGCCGTAAAAAGCTGCGTGTAACGCGCGGCGTGCCGCTGCCGCCGCTGAGTCCAGTCGTCGAGGTGCGGCAACTTGACGTTCAGCACGGCGGCCTGAAGGCTGTCGAGCCGGCTGTTGATGCCCAGCAGGCGGTGATGGTAACGCGGCTGCATGCCATGTACGCGAAGCAGCCGCAGCTTGTCGGCGAGATGATCATGGTTGGTGGTCAGCAATCCGCCGTCGCCAAAACCGCCCAGGTTTTTGGTGGGATAGAAGCTGAAGCAGCCGATGTCGCCGATCGCGCCGGCCCGCTGCCCGCCGTATTCGGCCCCGATGGCCTGCGCGGCGTCTTCGACGATCGCCAGGTCGTGGTCTCGCGCCAGGTCGACCAGCGGCGCCATTTCGGCACATTGGCCGTAAAGATGTACCGGCATGATGGCCTTGGTTTTCGCCGTGATCTGGCGGCGTATCAGGGCCGGGTTGAGGTTGAACGTTTCGGGCTCGATATCGACGAACACCGGGCGGGCGCCCAGCCGCGCCACCGCCGCGGCCGTGGCAAAGAAGGTGTAGCTGGGCAAGAGCACTTCGTCGCCCGGCCCGACATCAAGGGCCATCAGCGCCAAGAGCAATGCATCGCTGCCCGAAGCGCAGGCCACGGCGTGCTTGGCGCGGCAGTATTTGGCCAACGCCTGTTCCAGCTCGGTGCAGTCGGGTCCCAGCACGAATTTGCCGGAGGAACAAACGCGGCTGATCGCGGCCAGCACCTCGCTCTCGATCGCGGCGTATTGACGGCCCATATCGATGAGTGGAACGGGGGCGGACGGCGCGGGATGGGGAGACTCGGCTTGTTTGGCGGTCATTGGCAGAGAGTCCGTGGCTTGTCGAGGCTGCCCGGCTTGCCGCAACGGGCCGAGTGGGTCGGCAGCGCGGCGGCAGGACGTTAGAGTCTTGAGAGCGGCGGGTCAAGAGCGGCTAACGGCATCAAGAGCGGCGGGCGGCCACTCTGATCGCGACGACCCTATTTGTTCGGCACCGCGTTGTTCTCGATATACTCCTCGACGGCAGTCCGCTTGGGCGTGATGTCGCCGAGGTAATGGAACGCCTCCGCGTATTCGACGCCGTATTTCTTGCCCAACGCGCGGCTGCGGCCAAGCACAAACTCCTGGATGTAGTTGCGGTCGGCCGTCAGGTCGTCGTTGCCCAACAGCGGGAGCTTTTTGCCCTTCTTCGCCAGTTCGGCCCGAAGCCGCGAGCCGTGCGTGCCCGCCGGGCCTTTCGCCCGGTTGGCCCGGTTGGCGTCGATGATCTGATTGACAACTCCGCTCACATCGACGACCCGGGTGATCTCCGGCCGCCGCGCATAGTAATACTTTTCCTTGACCGCATGCGGCTCCAGCCCGGCCGCGAACTGCTCGGGATAGTCGTGTGCCCGACCGGCCATCCAACACGCCGCTTCCAGGCCACGGGCAATCTGAACGTGGTCGGGGTTCTCTTCATCATGCGCCCACGGATCCCAGCAGACGACCGTATCGACCTTGAGCAGCCGAATCAGAAAGATCAGCCGGCATTGCAGCTCGTTCCGCGGAACGTCGCCCATGCGGTGATTGGGATAGTTGAGGTCGAATACTTTCTTGAGGCCCAACACGCGGGCCACTTCGGCGTTGTCGCGCTCGTTGCCCAGCACGTGGTCGCCGACGCTGCCGGGGGTGCCGAGGCCGGGAGCGTCGCCCATGTCGTCGTTCGTGGCCCGCACCAGGTAGCCGGTGTAGCCTTCCTTGACCAGCTTGGCCACCGTGCCCGCCGCCATCAAGGGAATGTCGTCGGAGTGCGCCTGCACGGCCAGCAGCACCTTGCCTTGGTGCGGTTTGCCCGCCGCGGGACGCTCGAAAACGACGTCTGCGGCCGTCTCTTCCGCCTGCACGTTCGATAGCAGACGCGGCGCTTGCCAGAGCGCGATGCCGGCGAAAAGTCGCGTCAGGAATTCACGTCGTTCGAGGTCTGGGGTGTGTTGCGGCATGGCTGGTTCCAGGAGATGACTGGCCGCATGCGATGCTAACGCGCCGCCCAGTGCGGAACAACTGGCGAAGGGTTTTGCGGCGGGCGTCCGCAGGCTAAGATGAAACCAAGGAGAATCCAGCATGGCGTCCATTCAACACGACGTCGGTCCGGCGGAACCCGTAGTCGTCCGGCCGCATCCCGTAAAAACCATGAGTGAGGAGGAATTCGTGGCCTGGTGCGATGAAGACACGCGGGCAGAGTGGGTCGACGGAGAAGTGGTCGTCATGTCACCGGCGAACTTGGTTCACTGCAAGCTCAATCGGTTTCTCTTGTCGGTTTTGGGCGACTTCGTCGATGCCCGATCGCTAGGCGAGGTGGTTGGCACCGAGTTTTCGGTTCGGCTCAACTCTAAGCGTCGCCGGCTTCCCGACGTATTGTTCGTCGCCAATGAGCGACTGGGCAATTTGAGCAACACCCATTTTGAAGGGCCTCCGAGCCTGATTATAGAAATTGTCTCGGAAGACAGCGTCGACCGCGATTGGCGAGACAAGTATCTTGAGTATCAGGCGTCGGGGATGGATGAGTATTGGATTGTCGATCCGCTTTATCGGCGGATCCAGGCGTATTCGCTGGGTGCCGAAAAAGTGTACCGCGGCATTGCCGCCGTAGACGGCAAAATCGCGTCCACGGTTGTTCCCGGCTTCTATTTGCGGCCGGAATGGCTTTGGCAGCAACCGCGGTCGCACGTGAGTGCTGTCTTGGCCGAATTCCTTGGGACACCGGGAGCCGGTTGAGCCATGGACGATGATGCCTGGTGGGGTATCGAGCGCGTGACCGAGGAGATCCGAGCCTCGGCCCTTTCAGAATACGCCGATGTGCTAGTTCAGGAGCTCCGGCCCTCTGCGCGGCTCGTCGTCAGGGAAGCGATAGTAGACCATGCCGAACTAGGGCTCCGATCACACCTGGGTGGAATCCCGCTGCTGCCGCGCGGCATCGAATGGCCCATGTGGGACAAGCGAGATTTCTTACAAGGTCAGATTTTGCGTCTCGAAGAAAAGTTCGAGCAGGACGCTCGCGCAAGCGGTTTGCGCGACATTGCTGCAAGAATGCGCGACGATCTGCCAATAGGACCGACCCCGTTGGTTTTCCTGGCGCAAATATTTCTCGATGAACTACACCCCAGCGCACCCGTGCGCGGATGGCCGGCCGACGGATCGCTCGCATTTTTCTGTGATCCTAGCGCATGGGGATTCGATCCGCTTACTCGGGGGCATTGCCGAGTATTATTTGTCGCGGCTGATGAAAGGCTGCTACCGCAAGAGGCCCCGACCGGTTTTGCTGGCCGCGGAAGCGTCCCTGGCCGCCGCGCAACGTTCCAGCGCGAGTGGACGCTGCCCTCGTCGGCGCGTCGGCTGGACGTGTCGATTTGGACGAACACTAACTACCGCCGCCTGTGCGGCCGACTTGTGCGATGTTCGGGCGCCGATGAACCGGTCCACCGGTTTGGTGGCTATCCACAGGAAATACAAGGCAGCATGGAACTTGAGTGCCAACTCGTCTCCAACGGGATCTACTGCGGCAATCCAGATGGCTACAAGGATCCCCGTGCGGATGCCCTTGCCAACGGTGCTGACGACTGGCGGTTGCTTTTGCAAGTCGATACCGACGATCGCCTCGGATGGGAATGGGGTGATGCGGGCCGCGTGTACTTTTGGGCACGCCAAAACGAGATTGAAGCCGGCAACTTCGAACGCGCTTGGTCGATCACACAGTGCTACTGAGTTCCGCGTTTACCCCTCGAACCGGATCTCCAGAATCTCGGGGGGCAAAGCAAGACACCCATCCCAGCCCGTCCCAGGTTACCGACCTTGGCCAACACGAGCACCTCTTTCAAGACCAACTCGGGCCGAGGTGATACACGCGATGAGCCAAGAATACTGCGCAGAAATGAAAGTTACAGGCGATCAATCTGGCTCCAGCTCGAACGGCTCGATTTCCACTTCCTTGCCCGACGCGCTTGAGGCATAGAGCGCGTCGAGCATGGCGATGATGTTGGCCGATTGTTCGGGCGGGATGGGCACCGGCGCGTCGGCCAGGATGGCCCGTGCAAACTCGCGGACAACCTGATGGTGCGCCTTCTCGCCCTTGGCCTCGCGAAGCTGCAGGTCCCAGGGAATAAGCTGGTCTTCGCCCACAATCTGGCAGTCGGGCCACGAGACGCCGGCGTGCGTGCCGTAAATCTGCAGCCGCCAGAATTCGTCTTCGGGCTGAAACCCCAGCCAACTTACTTCCAGCGACAAAGCGCTGCCGTTGGTGAAGCGGACAAGGCCGACCGCGAAGTCTTCCACGTCGATCGTCGTCGGCTCCCAGGTGCCCCACTCGCTGCCGATGTCGCGACGCCGGGCCAATCGGTTGAACGTTTGTCCGCTGATCGTCGCCGGACGCGGACAGCCGGTCAGCCACCAGGCCAGGTCGAGCATGTGTACTCCCAGATCGTACAGCGCGCCGCCCCCGCTCAGCCGCCGGTCGGTGAAACCCGGCCGCGCCGGAAGCCGCCGCCGCCGCAGCCACTGGCCGCGGGTAAAGTACACGTCGCCGGGCGGGTTCCGCTGCAAATAGGCCCGCAGTTGAACGACGCTCGGCTCGAACCTCATGTGCTGGCCGATCATCAGCTTTTTGCCGCTGGCCCGCCAGGCGTCGAGCATGCGGCCGGCCTCGGACCGCGACGTGGCCATCGGCTTCTCGCACAACACGTGCTTGCCCGAAAGCAAGGCCGTGGTGGCCACCTCGCCGTGCAGAGCGCTGGGCACGCAAATATCGACCACGTCAATGTCGCGGTCGTCGAGTAGCTCCCGATAGTCGGCCACGCGGCGCTCGATCTGAAACTCGCTCGGCACGGCCGACAGCGACACCGGCGAAGGGTCGGCCAGGGCCACCACCTTGAATTCCGGCAGCTTCGACCAGGCGGGCAGGTGCTGACTGCGGGCAATGGCGCCCGTGCCAATCAACGCGACTCGCAACGGCAGCGTCATCGCAACCCCAGGCTGTGGCGATAGGCGGCCCGTTGTCGATCGGGTCCCAACTCGTCGGTGATTCTGCGCCAGGCATCGGCCGCTTCTTGCAAAGCCGCCTCGCTCGTCTTGTCTCCCGCCAGCGCGGCCCGCACGGCTTCGTCGAGTGCGGCCAGATAGCGGCTGCGGCCGGCAGTCCGCGGGGCACCGAAAACGTCGGCCGAGCCGAGCGACTGTTCGACCGTTTCGGCGTATTTGAGAGCGGCCAGGCCGTCGATGCGCGGATCGGTCCAATCTTGCGGCGACTTCAAGTGCGACCGTCGGAAAAGCGTGGTGCCCGCGGCGGTGGGCGAGACGCGCGGGCTCCATTCCGGTCCCGACAGCCAGCCGAGCAGGTGAAATGCCGCCTCCGGTTGTTGGCTGGCCGAAGTCACCGAGCCGAGCACGCCCGAAATGCCGACCAGCGGCACGTGGGCCGATTCATCGTCGCGCCGCGCGTCCCACTCGCCCGTTTTGGGATTGAACGCTTCCGGCGAACCGGGCAAGGGGGAAAAGCCGATCTCGATCTTGTCCCACCCTACGGCGCCGCCGGGCGCGAACGCGGGCGACGTCCAGGTGAGCGCCATGCCGCACTTGCCCATCAGCAACGCTTCGTGGACCCGGTCCGGCGTTTCGTCGATCGCATCCGTCCCCATCGACTCGTGCGCACGGCGCAGCTCGTCGAGTGCCCGCACGAATGGCGGCCCGGCAATGAGCGGCTCCATCGACTCCATGTCGAACAAAGTGGAGTAATGGCTGCGATGCTTGGCGTAAGAGGCGGCGCGGGCCAGCAAGGTCAAGCCGGCCCAGCCCTTGGCGAGCGGTTCCCTCGTGCCCGACCAAGAGGCGTTGGCCGCTGTCTCGCCCACTTTTTCGCGATCGGCCAGCGACTTCGCCAGTTCTTCGTATTCCGACCAGGTGGTGGGCGGCTGACGAGCGAGCTTTTCGAGCAGATCCTTGCGGTAGCAGCAGACCAGCGTCGGCGAGCCAAACGGAAACGCATGGGGCGTTGAGCCCCAGCTTGCATCGTGCGACTTATCGGCCTCGAAAACTTCCTGCCAGGCGACGTCGGGACTGTTCAGTTCTCGGTCGCCGAGCGGGCGTAGCAACTGCTGCTCGACCAAGGGGCCGAGACCGGAAGCGGGATAGATGATCGCGTCGGCATCGAAGGATTTAGCCTCCAGCAGTTCGGTCTGGGTCATTTCAACGACCTGGACGTCGGCACCCGTGGTCGCCCGCCATTCGCCTCGTAATCGCCCAATCGTCTCCGCCAGGCGGGCGTCTTCGACCACCAGTAGGCGCAGCGTGACGCCCATGAAGGGAAGCGACTTCTCCTTTGCGGCGTCTTGGCCGCCGGCATCCTGCCTCGTTTCTCCGCAACCCGCCAACAGGACCGCGCAAAGAGCGACGGAGACGCAATGCGCGATACAGTGCGCATTCCGACGATGCTGCTTTTGTTTCGATGAAATCATTTGCGCCAATACGTTCTTGTCGCGGGCGGCGAAACGGCATGGTATACGCGACCCGCCCGGCGCGTCAAACTAATCGGCGTTCGCCTCGGCGACCAGCCTATCCCAATACCCCTTCGCCTCGTCCCAGACTTTGGCGCTCAGATCCGACAGTGGCCCGCCGTCCTCCATTGCCTCGCGCCGCTCGTCCAGCCAGTCGAGAAAGAAGTTCGCCGAGGCCTTGCTGATCCGTTTCGGTTGCGAGCCGATCTCGACGAACCACGGAGCGCTGCTGGCAAAGCGATACGTTTCGGCAACGTCGGTCACTGCCCGCACCAGGAACCAGCCGCTCTCCTCAAACTCCAGCGGCCGGAAGCGACCGTCCTTGGCCAACTCTTCGAAGCGAATGCTTTGCGCCACGCGGCCGTTCTTCACGAGCTCGAAATAGCTGATCGGATCGGCCCCGGCGAAGCTCATCACCACTTCGACCGAAAGCGGTCCCTCCGACAGCGCGAACACGTGGCCGGGCACGTGGCCATTGGCAAACGGCCGGATGAGCGGCCCGTTGGTTACGACCGTGCGGCCCATGCGTACCGCCTTCCACCAGGCCTCGTAACTGAACTGGTCTTTGTCGACCCAGGCGTACACGCGGTCATAACCCACCGGGTTGGACGACTCGCCGGAGCCGCTGCCGGCCGAAGGCGGAATCCGCAGGCCGCAATTGAGAACATGGTAGTAGATTTCATGCGTCCAGCGGCCGATGCCACTGGCGCCCGGCATGATCTTCTTGTCTCTCGGCCGGCCGTTGGCGTCGTCGATCGTTTCGCTGCGGCAAAACTGGTCGTGGCACAGCTCGATCGAATCGACGCGGCCGGTCGCCAGCCACAGCGGCAGGTCCCACGCGGCCGGGCGAGAGACATCAATCCAGGCCGCCGGCTCTTCGCGAGCGGCCGCAAGGAGTTTCAATTGGTCGTCGGCCGTCTTGCCTTCGCCCGACAGCGGCTTGCCGGCATTGAGTATCAGCAGCGAACCGCCGGCTGCGGCACTCTCGCCGGCAAGCAGATAGTAATAGCGGTTGCCGTCGAATTCCTTCAGCGTGCTGGTCGGAACCGGCCGGCCCGCCCACTCGTTCTTTTTCTCGCTCCACGTGATCGGGGCGGCGACGTGCAAATCGTCGGAGAGCATAAGTTGCTCGATGTCTTTTATCGGGCGGTGCAAGTGCAGGTCGCCCGACCACCATCCTTCGTCGGCCATGTTGCAGACCCGCGGCAGATCGAGCACCTGCTGGTCTTGCGACGTCTTTTCCATGACGAAGTGGCCGCCGCGCCGGGCATATTCCAGACCGCGCTCGATCTCGAACTGGTAGGTACCCGGCGGCAGTTTCAGCTTGACCGTGCCCGGAAGCGTGAAGTGATCGTGCCAGAACAGCATTCTGGTGGCACGCTGCGGCTTGCCTTTGCCGTTGCGCAGGTGCATGCGGCAGGGCACCGGCTTGCCGGTGGCGGTGTCGACGATCGTGAGCGTGAGCTCTCCGACCGCCAAGGCAGGTGAAACCGTTCCGAACAAGATGGCGGCACAAACGACGACGCTGGCGGGCTTCCGCGGCAGATACATGATAATGGCACTCTTGAGGGCGAGAGACCGAGATCCTGTAACTATAGCTTAGCTGCGCAAGCGCACGAGCGGGAGCGCCAAGCATGTAGGGTGGGACCAGCGAGCTTGCGAGCGCCGGCCCACCGTGAAAGACCCAGCGCTGGCAAATAAGAAACGCTCGGGGCACGTTCGCGCCCGCATCGGCGGTTAAAGATTCGCAGCCAACACCGTGATGTCGACCTTAAAGTACTCGGCCAGCTTACGAATCATCGACCGGCTGAATGCCTTTTTGCCGCGGAGTATCTCGGAGATCGTCGATTTGGCGATGCGGGTATCATGACTCAATTGCGTTTGGCTGATTCCTTTTGCTTCCATCAAGTGACGCAGCATGTCGGCGTCCGATGCGGTAGGAACGGCATGATGTTCATCTTCGTAGGCCGCCACCAAATCACTCAAGGCATCCAAATAGGCGATCTCGCCTTCGCCCAATTCGCCTCGTGCAAGGAGACGATCAATGACCCTCTGAGCGGCGGCAAGTTGCTCCTCCGATTTCACCGAAGTCAGCGCGAATGCGCTCACAAGTTCCAGATAGCGATCGCGGACCTTACCACGCAAAGCGAACGTCGATTTCATTTCAGTATTCCCTCTGGCTTTTCCCGTTCGAATTCACGCCGGTATTCTTCTGGTTCTTATCTCGTGAAGGCGGCGAACCGAAGCAGCCGCATTCTTCCGGCCACTTGTTCTCGTCGTATTCGGCATGTGTCATCACCTTGAGCACAAACACCTTCTGGCAGATATAGAGTATTCGCGTGACGAGCCGGTATTTGTTCCCGCCCATGTTGAACACCGTGCAGTTTCCGACGATGCTGGCTGTGGCAAAATCCGCCTTGACGTCGGCCCATGACTGCCAAATCACCGATTTGCTACTTACGCGCGAATGCCAAGCGCGAAGCGGCCCTTCGGCATCCCCTCGGCCGGGACGTTCCCAGAACTCGCGAAGTCGTGCTTTGGAGATAACCCGCATCGCGGTGCCACGCAGACGCTGAAACCCACCGCATTCTAGTTCGCATTTTACGAACTTGCAAGACTGAAGCGCCGCTTGCCCCGCAGGCCCGTTGAAATCCATCTCCAATTTCCGCATACTCTTGCCTGTCACTGACGTGAGACCAACAAGATGGAAAACGACGTATTTAACCTGGAAAACGAGACGGCCGTCGTCGTGGGCGGCACGGGCGTGCTGGGCGGAGCGATGGCCGATGCCCTGGCCGCGGCCGGTGCCCGCGTGGCTGTGGTGGGCCGTAGCGAGGAACGCGGCCACGCTCGTGTGCGCGAAATCGAGTCGGCCGGCGGCGAAGCGGTGTTCGAGCCGGGCGACGCATCGGACCGCGCCGCGCTGGCGCGTGCCCGCGATGCCATTCTGGCACGCTGGACGACCGTCAGCGTGCTGGTCAACGCGGCGGGCGGCAACCGACCCGACGCGACCTTGCCGCCCGGCGCCGACTTTTGCCAACTGCCGCTGGAAGCCTGGCGGACGGTGTTCGACCTGAACCTGGTGGGCGGCGTGCTGTTGCCCTGCCAGGTGTTTGGCGAGACGATGCTGGCCAGCGGGCGCGGCAGTATCATCAACATCGCGTCGTTGTCGGGCATCACGCCGCTGTCGCGCGTGGTGGCCTATTCGGCGGCCAAGGCGGCGGTGATCAACCTCACCCAGTTCCTGGCCCGCGAGTGGGCGCGCCGCGGAATCCGCGTCAACGCGATCAGCCCCGGCTTCTTCCCCGCCGACCAGAACCGCGCTCTGCTGTTCAATGCCGACGGCAGCTATACTGAGCGGGGCGGACAGATTATCGGCCACACGCCGATGGCCCGCTTCGGCGAGCCGCACGAGCTGGCCGGCGCCGTCGTCTGGCTGGCGGCGCCGCGCGCCAGCTCGTTCGTAACCGGACAAAACATCGTCGTCGACGGCGGCTTTTCGGCCGTCACGATTTAGGAGCCTGCATGAGCAGCTTGAAGATTCGTCAAGACAAGTGCGACCTCGATTTCCTGGCTTTGGGGGCGGTGGTTCACCGGCTCGATCCGGGCGTGATTCCGTTTCGCAAGGCGCGCTCGGTCGAGATCCATGTCTCCGGCGGCGAGTACAACGTGGCGGCCAACCTTTCCGATTGCTTCGGCCTGCGGACCGGCATCGCCACGGCGATGGTCAAGTATCCGCTGGGCGAGCTGGTGCAGGGCCGCATTCGCGAGACGGGCGTCACGCCGTTCTACAAGTGGTTCGAGCACGACGGAGTCCGCGGCCCGAACATCGCCACCGTCTACAGCGACCGCGGCCAGGGCGTGCGGCCGCCCGTCGTGTTCTACAACCGGGCCAACGAAGCCGGCGCGCAGTTGAAGCCCGGCGACTTCGACTGGCCGGGCCTCTTCGGCCGCGGCGTGCGCTGGTTTCATTCGGGCGGCATCTTCGCCGCGCTGTCGCAGACCACGTCCGAACTGATCGTCGAAGGAATGCAGGCGGCCAAGGCGGCCGGCGCGATCGTCTCATTCGACCTCAACTACCGCGCCAAGCTGTGGTCCTCGGTCGGCGGCACGAAGCGTGCCCACGAGGTGCTGAACCGCATCGTCAGCCAGGTCGATGTGCTGGTGGGCAACGAGGAAGACCTGCAAAAGGGCCTGGGCATCGCCGGACCCGACGTGGCGGCCAAGTCGAAGCTCGATCCGGAATCGTTTTTTCAGATCATCGACCGGGTGGTGGAAAAGCACCCCAACATCAAGCTGGTGGCCACGACGTTGCGGGAAGTCCACTCCACCAACCGTCACGACTGGGCCGCCGTGCTCTGGCTCGACGGCCAGCGGTTCGTGAGCCCCACCTGCCAGCTCGACGTGCTCTGCCGCATCGGCGGTGGCGACGGCTTTGCGGCCGGTTTCATTTACGGGCTGATCGCCGGCCGGCCGACGGAAGAAGCGTTGCGGCTGGGTTGGGCGCACGGCGCCTTGCTCACCACCTTCCCCGGCGACATCACCATGGCCAAGTTGGACGAAGTCGAGGCACTGGCCAAAGGCGGGTCGGCGCGGGTGCAACGCTGACGCCGGCATGCCGGCAGACATGCGAACCTCATCGAAAACAAGCCTGTTTGTGATGCTCTCCGTCACATCGGCCATGCTGGCGGGAGTAACGCCGGACCGCGAGACACGACCGATCACGCTCAAGCTGCTGACGTACAACACGCACCTGCTGCCTCGCATCGGCGAGGCGTTCGCCTCGCACCGCAGTCGCGGCGACTACCGCGCGGAGACGATCGGACGCCGCCTGGCAGCCTATGACCTGGTCGGTCTTTGCGAGGTGTTTGACCCACGCTATCGAGAGGCGTTGATCGACGCCGCTCAAGCAGGTGCGGAGGGCAAGTTCCACGTGTTATGGACCAAGAAGCCGCGCGGCGTCGGTCTGGCCAACAGCGGCCTGCTGCTCCTCAGCCGGTTTGCCATCGTGGAGCATCACACGATTACTTATACCAGCGCCTCGGGTTTTTTGAGGCACGGCTTTCGTGCCGATGGCTTCGCCGCAAAAGGGGCGCTATACGCCCGGCTACGGCTGCGCGAAGATTCGCCGCTCGACATCGACTGCTTCCTGACGCACCTGGAAAGCCGGTCGGCCGCCGCCCGCACCGACCAACTGCGGCAGCTCGCCGACTTCCTTCGCTCGCATGCCGCCGCAGACCGGCCCACGCTCTTGATGGGCGACCTTAATATGTCGGCCCACGGTCCGGCATACAGTCAGCTTGCGGTGGCATTAGCAAGTTCGGGCATCGAACTGCTCGACGCATGGACGGCGGCCGGACACGGGCCCGGCGGCACCAGTGATCCGTTGGCCGAAGACGGTGGTCGGCGGATTGACTACGTCTGGGTCTCGCGCGGCTCTGGCACACGCTCGCGAGCGGCCATTCGCACTGTTGAAGTCTTGCGTTTTCTCGACTCCGCCGTGCCGGAAGGCTCACTTTCGGACCACTCGGGAGTGGCCTGCAGCTTGGAGTTGCGGTGACGCTCCGCGGCTTTGGGAAATCCGCTTGACTCTCCCGTTACTGGAGGCCGTAAGATGGCTGCATCGTCGCCACCAGCGAGCTTTCGGCATGTTCAGCATCGGAGAACTCTCGAAACTTACGCAACTTCCGGTTAAGACGCTGCGCTACTATCACGAAGAAGGGCTGCTGATTCCCGCCTTCGTCGATCCCGACACGGGCTACCTGACCGAGATCCAGATTCTGATCGAGGCCAAAGAAGTGTGAAGCGCGGACAGTGTTCACGATTCCGGTGGGTGCAGCCCCAGCGAAGTCCAGATCAACCGGACCTGTACGATGCGAGGCTGGTTCATCTTCAGAGCGGCAACGGTAGCGCAGCCGACGGGAGTTTTCCCTAAAACCATACCAAGGTCGTCGCTCCAGCGGAAGTGTTGGCCCCACGATTGAACTCGAGGGTTGAACAATCGAAATCGACGTTGCGTCGTCGGCTCGCGGCCCATCAGTTGCGCCCGTTTGGCGTTGTTGCACACCGGGCAGGCCAAGCAAAGGTTTTTCAATACGGTTTGGCCGTTGAGAGCACGTGGAATGATGTGGTCCACTTCAAATGGCGCCGGGCAAAGATCCTGTCGCAAATGGCAGTATTCGCACAACCCTCGTGCGCGTCGAACTACGGCGCGGCGCAAGCGCGCCGGCACGTAAGCACCGGGCGTCATGGTTTAGGCGAGCGTCGAGGAACGCCCGCCCGCTCGGACGCGCTCTTGCCCTCTGCCAAGGCCTGGGCACTCGCCAGCGTCAGCGATTCGAACTCTTCAACCAGGGCATTGAGTTCAGCGTCCTCCGCGGAGGTCAAGGTGCCGGAATTTGCCTTGAGCAAAAGTTCCGACATTCGCCTGGTCCGTCGCAGCGGCATTCGCTTCGCGGCCGGCGCTGCTTCACATCTCGCCAGTTCGCGTTGCAAGCGCCTTCTGTCTGCTGACGAAAGCTGGCCCACCGCCTCCAAAATCTGCTCGATGGTCAAATCAACGGTTGCCATTGAATCCGTGGTCGAAGGGACGTCTCTTGGTACGGTATATAGCGCCGCCTCCGTCACGCCAATTCTACACCATACCGGCGAACATGAAAGCCGGCCTCGCGGCTGTCAGGCTCACAAGCTGAACCGAGGGCGGCGCATGCTCATCGGTCAGGGATGCCAATAAGCTGCACAAAGAAGCCGGAAACGGTTGGCGCCGCAAAGCGGAAGGCGATCGGCGTTGCCCCGACGCCGGCAAGCGCTGGGCATGCCCGTGTTGCTGACACGGCGTGCGACCGGGCGCCGCCTAATCTTCGACGACGTACCACCAATCATTGTCCAGTTGCACTTGCCACCAGTAACGCGGGGCGTCTCGCGCGACGCCACGCGCAAGCCCAAATCGGCCGGCGGAGCCGGGGCCCAAGCCGCCGGTCCATAGCTTGATACTGCGACCTGGCTGGGCCTCGATGTGACGAATCAGAAAGAGCCCTGCGCGGCATGGCACTTCAGGGTATTCTCCGGCTTCGACGGCCTTCGCGAGATCGTTGATCGCTCGCCTGGAGAGAACGAATCGCACGCGCAAGGGGGTGTTGTCGGCCCGACAGCAGAAGTGGTCAGCAGCAACGCGCGCAAGCTGAATTGGAATGGTCGGCTCATGACGCCAGTTACCGCGTGTGGCGGCCGAAGGGCCAGACCGGGCCTTCCGTCGGTCACGTTGAAGGGGCAGAAACTCAGCGGCTCAGCGATCGCCCAGGCACGCCGGGCAACTTGCCGCGGCCACCTGTGCATCCCGTTGCAGGAAGGCGACTCCGCGTGAAATGGAAAGCCCGCCCGTGATGATGACGCAGCAGGCGGCAAGGTGCAGCAGGCGGCGACGGCCGGCCAGGCTGAGCAAGCTGCCGCCGCAGCCGGCAAGCACCATGATGGGAAGCGTGCCCAGGCCAAACAGAAACATGTGAGTCAGGCCGGAAAGCATACTCTCCGTGCTGGTGGCCAAGGCCAGATAGGCATAGACCAGACCGCAGGGCAGAAGGCCGTTCAAGACACCGGCCAGAAATACGTTGGTGAGTCGCGGCGCCGTGAGGAACGGTGCGAACAGGCCGGCGGAAAGACAAGAATGGTGTTTGCCGTGAGAGAGCACGCGTCGCCAGAGGCCGCTTGCGGCAAGTCCCTGAATGACCAACAGCACGCCGGCCAACACGGCGAGCCACGATTGCGCGTGGACGAGCGGCGGCAGCGAACGGGCCAGCCGCCAGCCTCCGTAACCGGCCATGGCACCGGCGGACGAATACGTGAAGATGCGGCCCAGGCTGTAAACCAGTTGCCGCGCCAGGTTGACGCGCCAATTCGCCGAAGCGGCCCCGATGGAGATGGCAAACCCGCCGCACATGCCGACGCAGTGGGATGAGCCGAGCAGGCCGCCCACAAAGACCATCAAGAGTTCCATGTCGACAGCCTCAACGAATTGCCGATCACCAACGTGCTGCTGACGACCATCGCCGCGGCCGCCCAGACGGGGCTTAACTGCCCGCCGGCCGCCAACGCGATGCCCAGCACGTTATAGGAAAAGGCCCAAAACAAGTTCTGACGGATGGTTGTTACCGTCGCGCGTGCCAGGCCGACCGACCACGCAACACGCCGCAGATCGTCGCTCAACAGGCAGACATCGGCCGCTTGACGCGAGACGTCGGCCCCGCAACCCAGCGCGATGCCCACATCGGCCGCGGCCAACACCAGCGCATCGTTGATGCCGTCGCCCACCATCGCCACCGGACAGGGCTTGCGCGATTTATGATGCGGCCGTCCCGGCTGCGTCGATGCAGGCGGGGCGCCTACACCCCAATTCCGCAAACGGGTGATCGCCGCAACCTTTTCTTCCGGCAGCAAGGCGCCCGTGGTTGGCAGAGCCAGTTGGTTGCCGAGCCGCTCGACCCGCGACGCCGCGTCACCAGAAAGCACCGAAACCTTCAGGGCAAGCCTGTGGCAGCCGTCGATCGTCTCCCTCACTTCCGGACGCAGCTTCTCGTCGAAACCGAAGATGCCTCGCACATGCCCCTGCCAGCCGATGCAAACCACCGAGCGGCCATCGTCTTCGAACTGTTGCGAAACGTGTCGGAGTCGATCGCCGAGCGCGAGGCCCTGCTCGCGCATCAATCGCGGGCTGCCGAGGAACACGGCCGGATCGCCATCCAGTCCGCAGGCCATTAGGCCGCGTCCTGGAAGCGTGCGGGTCTCGATCGGCACCGTTGCCGCGCCAATTCTATGGCGAACGTCTTCTGCGCCGTAAGGTGGGACCAGCGAGCTTGCGAGCGCCGGCCCACCGTTAATGACGTCGATTACGGTGGGCCGGCGCTCGCAAGCTCGCTGGTCCCACCCTACGCCTACGCCCGATGCAAAGTCGGCAATGGCCGTGGAGAAAACGTGGGTTGACGTTGCCGCTAGCGCCGCCGCCGTTTGCAGCACCGTCTCGCGCGGCGTAACGCCGTCGCTGGCAAAGCTTGCGACATGGCCCGCGCCCGTTGTGAGCGTGCCGGTTTTGTCAAAGGCGATCGCGCCCACGCCGGCCAGCCGTTCCAGCGCTTCGCCGTGCTTGAACAGGACCTGACAGCCGGCCGCTCGCCCGATCGCCGTCCATACGGCCAACGGCGTGGCCAGCCCCAGCGCGCACGGGCAGGCGATCAGAACCACCGCCAGGCCCGCCAGCACGCCCGGCTCAAAACCACCCGTCAAACCATGCGCGATTCCACTGGCCACCGCCACCACCGCCACGCCGGGCAAAAAATAGTACGACAATCGGTCCGCCAGCCGCTGATACGCTCCTTTGCTTTCTCGTGCCGCATGCACGGCGGCGACGAGCCGACGCAGGGCGCCCGCGCCGGCCGGGGCGGTGACCTCGACCACCAATTCGCCGTCGAGATTCAGCGTGCCGCTGAGCACCAAGTCCGACGGCTCTTTGACCGCGGGCCGGCTCTCGCCGGTGAACAGTTGCTCGTCGACGGCCGCCCTGCCTTGCACGATACGCCCGTCGGCGCCGAATCGCTCGCCGGCCAACACGCGCATCCGATCGCCCACGCTCACTTCCTCCAGCGGCAGGCGGCATTCGCCGTCGGTCCGCAGCACCCGGACCTCGCTGGGCAGCAGCTTTTCGAGCGCGTCGAGTGCCTGTGTAGCTCGCAGCTTGCCGGTCGCCTCCAGCCAACGGCCGAGCGTGGCCATCACCAGCACTACGCAACCGACCTCGAAGTAAACTTGCCCCTGGCCGCGGAACACCGCGACCGCCGAATAGCCGTAACTGGCCGCCACGCCAAAGACGAGCAAGGGATCGGTCGATGGGATGCCCGAACGGAGGCTTTGCCAAGCGCCGCGCGCCAGCGGAGCGCCCAGCAGCCACAACACGGGCAGCGACAACAGCAGCGACAAGTAGCGAAACAAGCCATCCAGAGACGTTGCCAGCGGAGAGGCGCCGTCGGCCGACGCATACACGTCTTGCGTCCACAGCGCCATGCTGAACATGACGACGTTGATCGTGAGAAAAACGGCGATTCCCAGCCGGGCCAGTATCCAGTTCGACTGCCCTTGCTCGCCCGATTGCCCGGCGACATCGGCGGCGAACCGGCAGCCATAGCAGCAATAGACCGGCCCATCGGCCGCCGCGGCACGCATCGGCTGCCACGAGCGTGGCACGGGCAGACCGCAGTAGTCGCAACTGTGCTGGCTTTGTTGTGGGGCGTTCACGCGGGCGTGATCAATTCGGTTTGCAGATCGGGAAACAGGTAGCGCACCGTGTAATACACGGCGAAGCACCAGAAGCCGACCCATACCAGCCGCACGTACCACGGAATCCGGTTGCCGATGTAAGCGTGGTACTGGTCTTCGTCGCGTTCGGTAATTGTGTCAATGTCGTCGGTCATCCAGCCACCTTTCGTGCTCGAGCATCGTTTCCTTCGGTCGCTCAATATCATGGAACATGCCGTTGGCGGCCGCCCAGCCGAGCAACAGTAGAAAGCCGGCGCTGGCCAACAGGTAGTTGACGATGGGAGCGATCGCGAACGCCCCGGTCATGTCGCCGCGGCAGATCACGACCAACTCCCAAAACTTCGTGCAAAAACCGTACATGCACGGCAGCAGGATGACGAGCGCGAAAAACGTCCGCAGCAGCCGCCCGTGCCAGGGATGCGCAGGCTGCGCGTGGCCGTTGCGCGAGGGGACGTGATCGGCCCATCGTATGCGTGCCTTGGTCATGGCGCCGCCTCCTGCTCTTCGATCGGTGTGTAGTCTTCGTAGTAGGGATAACTTTCCAGCCAGCTTCCCAGCCACTGGATATAGGTCAGCACGGCCAGGCCGCGCTCGTTCGGCTTGCTCGGATCGTCATCGAAGAACCAGGGGTATTCGGGCATCGGCGAGCCGCTCGAAACCATCTTGGGGCGGAACAGATGCACCGCCTGCCAGTCGTTCGACCGGCGGCCTCCTTCGCGGCTCAAGTCCGGCCCCACGCGGCGCGTGCCGAACATCACCGGGCGTTGCAATTCGTTTTGATACTCTTCGGTCTTCGCCACGGGTCCCCAACGCAGCGACTCGTTCGACACCGGCCGCACAAACTGGCTGTGACAGTGCCAGCAACCCTCACCGATGTAAATGTCGCGGCCGCGCCGCAGCGCCAACGCGGCGTTTTGTTCCGTCGGCTCGCCGTAGTGTTCCTTGAACGCTTCGGGAAACCGGCGGCTCAGGTCTTCGAACTCGTACATCAGGTTGGCGTTGACCACTTGTTCGGCGGTCCGCTCCGGCAGATTGCGATACATCAGGATCGGCACCACCGCGTTGGAGACGAAGGCGAAGGCAAAGAAGCCCAGGCCTCCGATCAACAGCACGCCTGCTTTACTCTCGAACATGGAATGATCTCCGGCCGCGGACCTAAACGATAGGTGCGGTAAATGTTGTAAAAGAAGCAGAGCTGGCCGAAGATGATTCCCAAGCCGGCGAACAGACGCACGATCCAGAACGGCTGCGAGCCGTCCACGGAAACGTCCCAGGGCTGCATCGACGACCAGTAATAACCTTGAAAAATGCCGGCCAGCGTCAGATCGCCGAACATCAGCACGATGCCCGCCGTCGAGAACCAATAGTGCCACTCGCACAGCCGCTGGCTATACCACTCGCGCCGCAGCAATCGCGGAAAGAGATACGTCATGATGCCGAACAGCCACAGGCTGAACACGCCGAACATCACCAGGTGGGCGTGCCCCACGACCCAGTCGGTGAAGTGAATCAACGCCTGGAAGGTGAGCGTCACCTGCAACGCACACTGCAAGCACGTGACGAAGTACAGCACCATGCCGGTATAGAACCAGCGGATCGGCAGGTTGACGAGCACCTGCCGGCCCGAGCCGCGCAGCGTGCCGAAGAAATTGACGATCACCGTCATCACCACCATCTCCACGGCCACGGTGGCGATCACCGCGCCGTATTGCAGGAACATGGGAATGGGCGTGTAGAGGAAGTGGTGAATGCCGTTGAGCGGATAGAAGAAGGCCAGGCCCCAGAAGCCGACGAGCGAAAGGCCGTGGCTCCAGATCGGCTTGCGCAGAATGACCGGCACGAAGTAATACATCAGCCCCCAGCCCAAGGGCGTGACGAACAGGCCGACCAGGTCGTGGATGAACAGTCCGGCGACGGCGCCGCCGCTGGTGCCCGCCGCCACATATTGCGGTATGAAGTTGCCCATGGCGTAAGTCAGAAATGTCCAGACGAACGCCGCCATGAAGTACCACAGCGTGACGTAGAGCGGCCCTTTGGCCCGCGTGATCGGGGCCATGAAGTTGACGGCGACCAGCAGCAGCCCCAACAGCGCGATCGGATCGACCCAGACCGGCGTCTCGCCCCACTCGACGCCCTGGGCCTGACCGAGCAGGATGCCGACCGCGGTGGCCACCACCACCGCCTGCCAAGCGGCGAAGATGAAATACGACAGGCCGCGGTTATATACCGGCTTGAGCGTCAGCCGCGGCACCGACCAATACAAGGCACCGAGAAAGGCGTTGGCCAAAAAGCCGTAGGCGATGGCGTTGGTGTGAACCATCCGCCAGCGGCCCGGCGAGAGCAGCTCGATGCCTCGCAGCGGGTTCCAATGGATGAGCTGCAGGGCCATCAGCAGCCCGCCCACCAGCGAGATGGCCAGGTAGGTCAGGGCCGCGATAAAGTGCCAACGCACCAGCCGCTCCTCGACCAGGTCTTCGTGACGCGGCAAGTCAACCGCGGCGGTCGCCTCGCTCATGTTTGCTCCGTTTGCGGTTGATAAGGAAGGTAGAGTCCCCACGGATAGACCACGACCATGGTCCAGCCGAACACCAGGTGCGTGAGGGCGGCCACCCACCAAGGCACCAATTCGACAATCCAGTTGCCGCCGAGCAACAGCGGCTGCAGCCACGACAGGATGCCGTAGAAATTCACCAGCCAGACGGCCAGCGACAGGACGCTGACGACCAGCAGCCGTCTGCCGAAGGTGGCGTTGGGCGTAAAGCGCGTCAGCACGAGTTGAAAGAGGATGCCGTAGAGCATGCCCGTGCCGAGATAGAGGCAGCAGCCGACGGCCAGCGTGATGCCGGTGTCGATCTTTAGCGCGGTCTCGCCCAGCGGGAACGTGAGGTAGACCTGAATCAGCCGCAACGGGTTCTGCGGCTGGCCCTTGAGACCGTTCCAGACCAGCGAGCCGATGATGTTGGCCAGCAGGCTGGTGGCCGCGCCGAACATGCCGAGCAGGAAGCCCGTCGTGGCGTAATAGGCGGCGTAGTAGTCCGTCGGCCGCCAATGCGTCGGAGTCGTCTCCGCCGCGAGTTCGGCCTTGAGCTGCTGCACTTCTTGTTCGAGCGCGGCCAGTTGTTGAAGTTTGCTTTCGCGGTCCATCGGAGGGTTCAGGGTTCAGGGTTCAGGGTTCTTCTTCGGGCACTGGAGATGAATTGCACGTAATGCACCAGGTGCCAGAAGGTGTCTGGCTCTTTGGAAAGCTTGGCCTCGAACGAAGGCATCGGCGTACCGTTGATGCCCGAAAAGATGCGACGATAAATGTCTTCCGGACGATTGCCGCCGTGAAACATGCCGGCGGTGAGGTCGGCCGCGCGGGTCTTGACGCCCCACACATCGTTGAAGCCCTGGGCGTTGTCGGTGGTGCGGCCGCGGCCATCGGACCCGTGGCACTTGTAGCAGCCCGCCTCTTCGGTGAGAAAGGCTTTCTTGCCCAACGCCACTGACTCTTCGCTGTAGAGCGGCATCTTGGTGAGCGGCCAGACGGCCTGCTGTTTGGCCTCTTTCCATTGGCCGACGATCATGGTGATCGATTCTTCGAGGGCCTCGTCGCTGATTTCGTCTTCGTTGTCGGCCTCGACCGCCAACTGCAGTTCCAGCTCGCCGCGGTGCGTCAGCACGAGCACATAGTCGAGCACCGCTTCCAGCTCATCTTCGGGCAACTGGGCGAATGAGGGCATCGAGGTCCCTTTTGCGCCGTGCCGAAGGGTGCGGCGGAGGTCTTCGCGGCGCGGCTTGGCGCCGTAGGGCGTGGAAGTGAACTTGAAGATGCCGCGGCGATAGTCGCGCGGCCGCGGAGAGAGGTATGCGGCCGCTTCGCCGTTGCCGTCGCCGGTCGCACCGTGGCAGGCGACGCAGCGTTTCTGATAGATTGCCGCCCCGCGCCGCAAGTGGGTAACGTCGGCCGATTCGTCGCCCAACAATTTGGGCCGCACCGGTGTGCCGCAGTTCTTGTCTAGAATCTCGCGCACGCGCTGCTGCAGCGGCCCGGAGAGATCGAGCACTTCTTTGCTGGAAACATACTGCAATTCCACCTGGCGTTGACAACCGAGGCACATCGCGGCCAACAGGATCAACGCGCCGACGAGCGGGCGTATCGTCACCCTCGTTCTCCATCCATAAAAGTAGCGAATTGGTTCGAGGCGAACCGTAAAGCACGGCGTGTACCGAAGCGGGCGAAATGGAATCGCTTGCAAAAGACGCCTGATTTTTCGGGAGGTCGATTGCGAGAGCGCGTGCGAGGCTTTGCAAAACGAGCGAAACCGCACACAGGTGTCGCGCTATCGCGCGCTTTGCAGCAACGGTGGCGGGGGCAGAAGCTGGCCGAGATCGATCCGGCCTTTGCAATACTCGCCGCCGGCCAGCGATGCCCCGGTGGTGGCGCTACCGGGCATCGCCGCGGGGGAGCAGTTTGCGCGGAACTGCCCAATCGGCGCGGCTCTGCCCCAGCCGACGCCATCCTGGCGTGCCGTTTGCTTCCGCAGCTCTTGACCAACAAACCACGCGCGAGTTCAACCGTGATGCCTGTTGCAGAACGTCCTCCGGCGGCGAGGCCCGATCGTGGTTCCGTCACCCCGCCACGGCCGCTGGCGGTGTCGCGCACGACGGTCAACTTCTTGCTCGACGCGGCGTTGCTGGCCGTGTTTTTGATGTTGGTTTGGGTTTCCGTGGTGTTACGGTTCGTATTCCCGGCGGGCACGGCGGCCGCGGGCTGGCTACTCTGGGGTCGCGGCTTCGACGACTGGTCGGCCTTTCAGTTCTCGCTGCTGTGCATGTTCGCCTTGGGTGTGCTGGTCCACCTGATGCTGCACTGGTCGTGGATCTGCGGCGTCGTCAGCAGCCGCGTGTCGCGATGGCGCGGGCGAGCGGTGCGTCTCGACGACGGCACGCAGACGCTCTATGGCGTCGGCCTGTTGATCGTCGTCCTGAACGTCGTCGGCCTGCTGATTGCCGCCGCGGCGCTGGGCATTCGGGCGCCGCTTTAGGTCTCAGACACGCGGAACTGGACTTTGGCTGAGACGCATGGAATGGTATAATTATCCGCTGAAAATCAAGGAACGGGGTTCTCGGGCTGCATGCTCCATGCAATTGGCATTTGCTTTTTTATCGCGCGTGGCGGAGCGGTCGGCTGATGGGACCGTTCATGCTTTTGGTGCTGGTTGCGACGCACTTCGACTAGCCCGCCTTCCCGCTGCGCCGATGTCGCTTGCGCTGGTTGCCAAGTTCCGCTGTCAACCCGAAGAAAAGGGAGAACAGCACGAGGTGGCTGTCGACTTGAGTAGTCCCGACGGAAAGCGTGCTCATCTGGCGGTAACGCGCGTCATGGTCGGGGAAGGCGTCGACAACGCTGGCCGGCCGTTGGGGGCGACGGTGGTCGCGGCGCTCGATGCGCCCTTCGAGGCAGAAGGAGAACACGTCTTCCATGTGTCGCTTGACGGAAGGCAAGTCGTGTCGTTACCAATCACCGTGCTTGTTAACGGAACGGGACAAGCGACAAGCAACGCGATGCAACTCCGGGCAAAGTGGATGCGTGAACTTGGGATGTCTGAAGAAGAGATCGCAATGCTTTGCGATGCAGAGGCTTACCCTGCCAGTGTCGAGGAAGAAGCGGCCCATCTCGGCGCGCTTGAGCGCATGCGGCCGTCGAAGTGGTCCATCTAAGGGACCGAGGCCACCGAAGTGGAAATTCGACTCATTCGCGGGAGGGTTGTGTGGGCGACCGTTCCCGACCCGCAAGGACGAAACCCTAAGTCGCGTCGGTGCATCGTCATCTCGGACGTCGATCCCGTAAACCCGCCCAACGAGGCGACGGTCGTCTATGTCACCTCAAGTATCAACGAGGCCGAAGGGGATGAGTACGTCCATTTACAATACGGACCCCGCTGTCTGACCTCGTTTGTCAAGCCAAGCGCGGCACATTGTATCGGCGTCTACAAGCTGCCGGCGAGCGCGATTACGGTCGATCGGGGAGTCGTAGGGCCTGCATATATCGAGGCGATTCGGCAGCGCATTGACGCGCTCGGAGATCGAGTCGTCGTTCAGGAGTACCCGTTCCCAGGCGATGCGATGGCATAACCGCGCGACGGAACAGCGCCGTGTGCCGCCGCGGCGCTAAGCGTTTGGGCACCGTAGGTGGTGGCTCCCCTACCGCGGCTTAGCGGCGAAGGTCAGGTTCTGGTTTGGCAAGCGGCCGGGCCTATCCGTTTGGCAGGACCGCCTGGACCGCTTCCAGGGCCTTGCGTTCGCGGCGAAGCTTGCGGAGACGCCGTTTGCTGGATCTGGAAGCCGTTTGCGGCGCCGTCTGGCTGTTTGGAAGGCTGCCAACCGTTTCCAAGGCTGCCACGCTCGGCGGGGCGTCCCGCCGCAGTTCCACCGCCACCACGGCCGAATTCGGAAGACTGCCAACCGTCTCCAAGGCTGCCACGCTCGGCGGGGCGTCCCGCCGCGGTTCCACCTCCGCCGCGGCCGAATTTGGAAGGCTGCCAACCGTTTCGAAGGCTGCCACCGTTTGCGGCGCCGAATCCGCGCACGCCGGCCGCACATCTCCGATCTGCCCACGAAAGCCCCAGAGCCACGGACCGCCCTGCCCGGCTTTCGTCGGGTGAAGCCCCATCTCGGCGGCGGCCCGCCGCACCGTCCGTTCGGAAAGGTGGCATTGACGGGCTTCTTCCCACAGCCGCTGGGCCTCGATCGGACCCTCCGAGAGGAGCTCCAACAGCCACTGGCCCGCCTGCCGCCTTTCATGGCGATCGACGGAGCGGACCGAGGCGGCCACGACCTCGTCGGCCGTCACCTGGCAGGTCGCCGCCTGCCATACCAGGCGATCGCCCGCCATCTGAAACGCCAGATTGTCGGCCGGGCGGCCCAATTGGTTCTGGGCGCACACCACCACGCGGCTATCGGAACGATAGGGGTCGCGCCCCAGCAGCCAAACCATCGGGGCCGCGGCCAGCATGGCATCGAGCGCCCGGTTCGCTCCACCCCGGCCGCCTTTCTCCAACTGCCAGACGATGACCAGGGCAATCCGACGCCGCGCCGCCAGCTCGGACAACTTGTCAAACAGGGCGGCCAGCTCTTCGGCACGCGGGCCGGGCGTCCGCAGCCAGCCGCGCAAATGGTCGACCACCACCAGCCGGCAATCGGCGATTTGGTCCAGCGCGCTTTCCAGCTTGCCGATCAGGGCCTCGGCCGGCGTCACGCCGTTGTGGTGCAGGCGTCCCGCCTGCGTTTCCGGGGCGGGCGGTTCACCGTCGGCATTGATGAGGGCCAGCCGCCGCGGATCGGCGCCGGCCGCCAACAGCCGTCGTTTGACGACCGGGTTCAGGTGCCGGTCGGACTGCGCGATCAGGACCGGGCCGGGGAGCGTGTCGCCCGCCACCGCCTCGGGCCAGGCTGTGCCGCTCGACACACGTGCGGCGAGGTCGGCTGCCAGCAGGCTTTTGCCGCTGCCGGCCTCGCCCGCCACGACGGTCACGTGCCCCACGGGAAGCCTGTCGGGCCACAGCCAGTGGGTGTCGGCCCCGTCGATCTCGTCGAGCCGCAGCAGTTCGCAGGGGGCCGTGGTCGAGTCGCCGGTCCGAGACCGGCCGCCGTCAGAAAGAGATTCGCATGACATGGATTTGTCTCCAGTTGTAGGAATGGTTGAACATGTTCCTAAGTATACGATACATGGGAACATGGTGTCAACGGGCGACGGGACCGTGCTGTCATGCTGCGTCTGGTCGGTCGCCATCGTCGAATCGAAGGTGTTCTGGTCGGTCGTTTCCGTCACAGAAAGTTGGGTTGCGGCCGGCCCGGCAACGCCGTCGTACTGCGACTGCGCACTCGCGTCCTGGCTTCCCTGGGTGCCCTGCGCGTCTTGAATTTGCTGCTGAGCCAAGCCGTCCGCTGCCTGGTCATTTGAAGACGCCTGCTGGTCCGCCGTGCTCTGCGCGCCTTGCTCCGTCGTGGTCGCAGAGTCAATTGTGTTCGTAATATCCTGCTGTTGCGACAGGTCAAAGGCGTTTTCGTCAGTCGTGATTCCACCAAGTTGCGAGTTCAGCGTGTCCTGCGCCGACTGGAAGGCCGATTGCCACGTCCCGTCTTCGGTCGCTTGCGTGGCGGAATAAGCCGCCTGTGCTGTGGCCAGCGCGGTCTGGTAATCAGTCGTCGCGTCGAGCATCATGCGTGGCTCGAGACTTTCTGTGCCAAGCCGGCGAATGACCCTCGCGCGCCTTTTTCGCTTTTGACCGAGTTGCCGGGCGACCGTGAACGAACAAAGTTCAAACAGTGAAGAAAGGTGCATGACGTAAACTCCAGTGGAAATGGTTCTGGTCCAGGTGCCGGCGCAGGTAACGCTTAACAAGACCCAGATCGACGACGCACGTGGGGAAGTGACGGGAGAGATCAACGCCGACGTTCAGGACGGCAATACGCACGCTTCCGACGAGGATACACGCGACAAGGCGTACAGCGCTGCCCAGCTAGCATTCTTGCAGCAGGCCGACCCGGAGATTGCTGCCGACGAGGAGGCTGAGACGAGCAAGTCGGCGGACGATACGAACCAGGCAGCACAGGACGAAGCTGCGGCGATAAAGAAAGTGGATGCGGCGACGGAGCAAGAAGTGGACGACCTGGTGCCCGCCGGTCAAACGATGGTCGACAAGGAGGCGAACGCAGATAAAACGTTCGTAAAAGCGGAGGTGGATGCGGCGGTCGATGCGGCCAATACGGCGGCTGCGAACACGGCAACGACTGTGGCGGCAGAGCCGGACAGCGACTTCCAGGACGCCCAAACAATCGGCGCTCCAGGCATCTACATTGACGTGAGCGGCATCCACGCCTCGTTCCTCCTGCCGCTGATCGACGATACTGGTAAGCTCACGGGTTACAAGTTCTTCTCCTACTGGGATGCTTCGTGGAACCCAGGGGACTCAGGCGGCCATGCGTTCAACATCTTTGGCTACATTGGATTCAGGCAAGCCTTTGTCCAAACCAAAATCAAAGATGCCACATTTAATCCAGAAGAAAAGTTCGACTACTTTGTCCCAACGACGATGACCGGCCTGACGAACATGCTGAATTACGCGCAGCGGATTGAGCATGGCATGGGGAGCTGGTGGTTTGGCTCGCAGTATTACAGCGTGCTCGATGGCCGCACCTGTGTCGGATTCGTCCTCGACACAATGGACGAGGCGGACCTGTGGCCGCTCGGGGCCGGATGGTACTGGCCTGGCATGACGCTGGCAACCCAACTGATGACACGCATTCCTTCAACGATCCGTCTTCCTAACGCCAACATCTGGGAATATGCGGTTCCCCCGCCGTACTAATGAAAAAAACGCTCTGGTTGGCGATCCTCATCATCGCCATCGTCGTGGTCTCCCTTTGGCCTCTGCGCAATCCGTGGCCGGACGCCTGCTGGCAGCCATTCAGCTCATGGGGTGATGCCTGGGTATTGCCGCCACGGCCCAGCGGGGCCTATATGATTTACCTGGCCTACCACAAGAAGGACGGTGGCCGCCTTGACAGCGCGACGAGGCGAACCGACATCAAGCTGACGGTCATTGACGAGACAGACGGCAGTGAGGTGCCGCTACTTCGCGATTGGGAGTACGGACAGATTGGCCCCAACAAGGATTGGCAGATGGAAGAGGTCGGCGATGTCCGGCTTGTCGAGGGGCACCGCTACCATATTGAAGTGGATGCCGAGCAACTCAAGCAGCTCTCCCGTTACCGTCACAAGCTAGGCGTGGATCTGGACGTATACGAAAAGATGAACTGGGGAAAACCCAAGAAACGGCCGCCCTGAAGTGGCCACGATCATGGGCTGACGCCTCTGCCAGGTAATCAGCGCGGCCGCCCAGGAAGCTGTGCCGCCTGCGGCATCCGGGCGGAACAAACAAAAATGGCCACCGTCTTCGGCTGGCCAAGCCGGGATTTCGCGCGTGCCGGTCCCACCCTACGGCGCGCGCAGCCAATCGACCAGCAGCCGCAGCTCGCGGTCGGTCAGAAGGTGGTGATCGGAGGACACAGACCGATCGGCAAACGGCGGCATGCGGTCGTTGCGGTCGCCGTAGAAGCGCTCGTCGCGCGGATTGCGGATGAACTCTTCCAACCACTCGCGCGAGCCATAGCCGGTCAGATCGGGCGCCGAACCGAGTTCGCCTTCGTCGTGAAACTTGTGACAGTCCGTGCAGCCAAGTTCCCCAACGATCAACTGCCGACCCTGTTCCACGACGTCACTTTGCGAACCGGCGGCCGCCGGCGACGCTTCCGCCGCCAAGGCCATCGCCACGGCGTGGAGTTGCCCCGGCAATTTCTCGCTTGCGTCCGCGTGCAGATCGCGTATGGCACCAACCATCTCGCCTTCGGCGAAGCTGGTGCGGCCGAAATAGCGCGGGCCGACGACGGCATCGGGATCGAGCAGCCCGGCGATCCACGGCGTCGAGCCAAAACCAACCAGGTCCGGCGCCGACGATTCCGCGGCCACAAAACCCTTGCCATCGGGACCGGAGTGCGAGTGACAACTTGCGCAATGCCGCTCGAAGATCAGCGGTCCTTGCGTTTCGGGGTCATCGCGCAACAGCGCCGACGCGCCTTCGGGCGGAATCCCGTTTTCGTCCGCCAACTGCCGCGCATGGTCGGCTAACTCGGCTGCCTGGACCTGTGCCTCCTGGTACTCCGGGTCGTTTGCGTCGCGGGCCAGCGAGGCCCAGGTGAGCCAGTCCCAAGCAGCGATGCCGGCAATCACCACCAGCCACCGCAGCGCCGTGCCGACACGCCGCCCGCAACCTTTGTCCAGGAAGGGAATCGCCAGAAAGAACGCCAGGACCGCCAACGGCACGACCAGCGTGGCCACGAATTCCCATTCGCCCGTGAAGTAGCGGCGCAGCTCGAAGAGCCAACGAAAGTACCATTCGGGCCGGGGTAGAACGGCGATCTCGGTGTCGGCCGGCGTGTCCAACGGCGCTCCGCGTTGCCAAGCCAGCCAAGCGACGATCGCCACCACCGCGGCCACCACGGTGGCGTTGCGGACCGATTGATAGGGCCAATACGGCCGTGCCCGCGGCGAATCGGCGAGCGTGCCGCCGGCCAGGCCATGCCGGTAAACCTGACTCAGGTGGATGGCCAACAGCGTCAGACCTGCCAACGGCAACAGCCCGACGTGCAGGAAATAGAGGTGCGTCAAGGTGAGTTGCCCGACGTCGTCGCCGCCCACAAACAGCCGCTGAAAGGCCGGCCCTACCAGCGGAGTCGAGCCCAGGATGTTGGCCTCGACCTCGATCTGCGTCATCCCTTTCTGGCTGGCACAGAGCGGATTGCCTGTCACCGCCCAGGCAATCAGTAGCGGCAGCAACAGCAGGCCGGTGATCCAGATCAGCTCGCGCGGCGGCCGGAATGCCCGGCAGACGAGAACGCGGACGACGTGGACGCCCAGCAGCACGATCAAGGCGTGCGAGGCAAAGTAATGAATTCCGCGAAGGAAGCGGCCGGCCGTCGATTGCTCGATGTAGAACACGCTGGCCCAGGCGCTGGTGAACGAGGGACTGTACGTCGTCATCAGCAGCAGTCCGGTGACCACTTCGATGGCAAACACCCAGGCCAGACAGCTCGCGCTCGTCAGCCACCAGCTTGGCCCATCGGGCAAAATCCGCCGGCGCAGCGGGGCCAACAGAGTCCGGTAGCCGGTACGCGCATCGAGCCAGTCGAAGAGCAGGCGCATCGTTCAGACCTTGGGCACTTTCACGGTCAGCCCCTGCTCGAACCGCTCGTATCGCACTTCGACCCACCACTCGGAGTCGTTGTCGCGAACCAGGCGGCATTCCAGTCCGTCCATGCCGCGCGGGGCATGGCTCTTCTTGCCGCTCGGCTCCGGCAAGGGCTGGCCCGCCAGATCGAACGTGGCGCGGTGGCAGGGACATAGGAAACGCTGTTTGCCCGCATCGTGTTGGATGGCGCAGCCCAGGTGCGGGCAGACGGCGGTGAACGCCTTGACCTTGGGCTGCCGGCCGTCGGATGGATCCTTCTCGCACAGCAGCCAGACGCGGCCGATCACTTCGTCGGGGTAGAGCGTCCAAGCGTCGCGGCGGCTGCCGACGACGGGAAACGATTTAGGTTGGCCGGGCACAAGATCGCTCAGCCGGGCCACGCGCTTGACGGTCGCGGCCTCGCGGCGGCGGATGCTGAGCGCCTCGGCCACGAAACGGCCGCCAGGCAGAGCGACCACGGCGGTGCTGGCGGTCGCCAGCGCGCCGCTGATCCATTTAAGTACGGTGCGTCGATTCATGTTCGGCGTCGGAGAAGATGGTGAGGAGGTCGCAACGCTGGCGGTCGGCAGACCCAGGCGGGATTCGGGCCTGCTTGCGGCGTGGCGGGCAAGGTTGCCAGCGACGTTTTGCAAACCGCGTACCTTACTCATTTTGGATTTTGGATTTTGGATTTTCGATTGGCGGAATCCAAAATCCAAAATCGAAAATCCAAAATTGCGGCGCCTCGCGGGCCTACGACTGTGACACAATCGCTCAAGAGCGCGCGGATGAGCGCGCGCGGAACATACCAGCGAGCCGGCCAGACGTAAGGTGGGGCAAGCTCGCTTTAGCGAGCGCCGGCCCACCGATTGCCGCGCTTGATCAGCCGAGCAGCCACGCCTCTTTACTACCTCGGATTGTCAAAAGAAATAAGGCACACGACGTGCATGCGTTGGTCGCGTCAGCGATTCCCAAACACGGACTCTGTCGCGCCGACTTCCTTCTGAACCGAGGCTCTGCCATGCAAATCATTATCATCTCGATGTTCCTGGTTTTGCCGATGATCGTCATCGCGATTGCGGGCATCCTGTTTTGGGCCATCTCCAAGGAAGCGTTCGCGTCGCGAGGCAAGCTGCAACGCCGGCCTGCCACGGTGTCGCGGCTTCCGCTACTGCGCGGCGGTGCGCTGCGTGCCTGGGCGGCCGACTGGTCGAAATCGCTGGTGAAAAAACACGCGGGCGGCGCCTGGACGCGCGAGACGGCCGCCGCGGTGGGCCGCGAGGTCGAGGCCCAAGCCAGTTTTGTCATCGACCGTGTTCTGCCCCCCGTCGCCGCTCGACATTCGATTTGCCTCGATTATGGCGCAAAAGGCGTCCGCGTCACCGTGCCGGAGGCGCTGGCCATCGCCGACGAGTTGCACGCTCGGCTCCCGGCCGCCGACGTGCGGCGCATCATGCGACGCGCCCACGATAACGAGGTCGCCGCCGACCAGGAAGCCAACAAGTGCCCGGCGGGTTTATGCCCGCTCTTGGGCGACGACGGGCACTGCCTGGCGTTCGGCACGCGCCCGCTGCAATGCCGCGGCCGTTGCGGGTTGCCGTGCGACCGGTCGACGGGCCCGGCGGCAACGTCGGCCGCCGAGTTCTCAGCCACGGTGAGCGATGCCATGCAACAAGGTCTGGCGACGGCCTTGACCGCGGCCGGGTTCGACGGGCACCGTTATGAATTGAACCAAGCGTTGGCAGCCGTGCTGGACGAGCCCGAAACGGTCGACCGCTGGACGCGCGGCGAAGCCTTGCTCATGGAACCAGCCGGGCGTTGAGCCAGTCGGCGTGGTCGAGCACGTCGGCCCGATCGGCATAATCGACGATCAGACTCAACTGCCGAGCATTGCCCAGATCGACGGCGATCGACAACGGCTTGTCGCCTCCCCGCACCACCGGGCTTTTGTAAAGCTCGCGCGCTCCCGCGAAGACGCGAAACACGACGCTGCCGCGGTTGGCCGTCTGGTCGTCGATCGCCAGGTCTGCCTGGAAACGGCGGTAGGGCCTGTCGAGCTGCCAGGTGAGTCGCGACGCGCTGTGCATGCCGACCCCCTTGGCGTAGATCGCGCCCCCGGCCCGCAGGCGCGTCCCCTCCACGTTCGCATCGAGCCGATAATCCCACGGCGTGCCGAGATAAGGCAGATGCCGATAGCCGGCCGGACGCAGATCGGAGAGGTAGACGACCCGCCCGACCAGCGGCTGCACGAAGACCGGCCCGGCGTCGTCCGCCGACAATGGCAGCTCATCGAGCAGCGCCAACTCGAAATGCCCCTCCAACAAAGTCATCGACTTCGCCGAGATCACGCTGCCATCGGCAAAACCGACCAGCGTCCGCGGCGCCGTGGAGGGTTTGGCTCTTAACGTGGGATCGAACGCGATGGCCGCAAGGCGATCGCGTTCGACGCTCAAAGGGCCGACGTCGGCTTTGAACTCGACGCCGTTGTCGGTCAGCGCCACGACGCGCCCGCGCAGCTCATCGCCGTTTTCCAAAAACAGCCGGTCTCGGTTCTCGGCGGCCGCGTCGCCTTTTTCGGCGACCGGCGACATGATTCGGGCAACCAACTGGTCGCGCCGCTGCGGGTCGATGGGCGAATGGACCATCACGCCGGCCAGCAGCTTCAGCGGCAGCTTCAGAGTGCCGAACGTTTCGGCGCCGGCGATCAGCCAATCGTCTTCGGTGATGGGCATCGCGTCATCCAAGACGACGATACCTCCGTCGGCCAGCACCAACTGCACCATCGCCCTTGGCTCGACGGGCGATCCCCAAGCAACGAGCTCGCCCAGCGCCAGCCGACGCTCCCCGCTGTCGCAGGCGAATGCCGCTTCGCCCTCGGCCGAGATCGACAGCAGCGTCGCAGACAACCGATCGCCTTTCAGCGGCACCAGCGACCGCCGGAGCGGAGCGGAATCTTCGGCCAAAGTCGCTTGCACCGTCGGGCAGAACACAGCGAAGGGCCACGCTGCAACGACCATTGCAAATTGCAAATTGCAAATTGCAAAATGCAAATTGAACCGACGCCTGACGCCTGACGCCTGACGCCTAATTCCTGAACCCTGAACCCTGAACCCTGAACCCTTCACCGTGCTCACCGTTGAAAAATCGGCAGATAGTTGTTGGGCATCTGCAATATAATGCACGCCATCGCGGTGCCGTACTCCTGGCAGATCGAATCCATCCAGGCGCCGTCGTCGCCCCGCTGCCGCACCAGCAGTTCGTCGCGGATGGCCGGATACCACTCGCGCCAGTGCTTACCCCCTGCGTGCCACATGGCCTGCACGGCGTAATAGTGCCCATAGAAGTAGTGCGTTTCGCGGTTGAACCCCACGGCGTCGCGGTTGGGCAAGAACGTCGTCAAGTAGGCCAGCCCTTTGTCGATCTCCTGGCCCTCGTAGATGCCGGCGCTGTAGAGGGCCACCACGCCCGCGGCCGAACGCGGAAAGGCGCTCTGCCCGCCTTGCAGCATATACATGAAGCCGCCGTCGGGGTTCTGGCTCTTCTTGACGTAATCGATGGTGCGATCGACCGTGTCGCGGGGCACGAAGATGCCGGCGTTGCGTGCCGCCCGCAGCGCCATGATCTCGCAGATCGTCACCGAAATGTCGGCGTCGTGCCGGATGGGCTGATAGCGCCAGCCGCCCTCTTTGTTTTGCGTGTTGACAATCAGCTCCACCGCCTTCGACAGCCGCTCGCGCACTTCCGCCTTCATCGACATGCCGTAGGTCTCGGCCAGAAACAGCGTGGCGAAGCCGTGACCATACATCGGCCCGTGACTGCTGGAGCCGGGCACGTCGATGAAGCCGTCGTCCTGCGAATTCTTGAGGATGAAGTCGACGCACTTTGCCACCTCGTCCCCGTAGGGACCGCGGTCGGGCGTGCTGCCGCCCGACATGAAGGCCATGCCGGCCAGTCCGCAGACGGCCACATTGCGGCTGTAGCCTCCGCCGCCGAACGAACCGTCGTCGTGCTGTTGGCGGGCCAGGAAGTGCAGGCCGCGGTCGATGGCCTTCTGGGCTTCGGGCGTAATCAGATCCGCCGCGCGGACTTCGGCATCGTCGTCGTCATTGTCTTTGTCCGCGGCGAACGAGGCGGGCGGCAGCAGCAGCACGCAAATCAGACACACGATGCTTGGCACACAATACACATTGAACACCTTCCACCTCACTTCTTGTCTCGCCGGCTGCCGACCAAAGAGCGAAAGTACTCGGCGATTTCCAATTCGTATTTGGGCAGAAACTCTTCGTTGGCGGTCTGCTCCATTTGCTGTCGCAGGTGCGGCGGCAAGTGGCCCCAGACGTCCTTGAGCATTTCCTGCATGCGGGCACGGTCGACTTTGGCCGTCTCTTTCTCTTTCAGGCGGGCGGAGCTGTCGCGGGCGGGCTTGTCGGACGCCTGCTGGCCGGGGTTT
Organism: Pirellulales bacterium; assembly: GCA_035533075.1. Classification (NCBI taxonomy): domain Bacteria; kingdom Pseudomonadati; phylum Planctomycetota; class Planctomycetia; order Pirellulales; species Pirellulales bacterium. Next base: position 58,492 of record DATLUO010000038.1, read on the forward strand.
TGGCCCGGCTTGCTTGGGCCAGTCTGCTGCCGGCGCGACGATGACGCCGACTTCTTGCACTGACTGCACTGCCGCTCCATTTCGGCGATCAGCTTGCTCAAGTCGTCGGAGATTTCGTGCTGCAGCCGTTGTGTTTTCTCGTCGCCGTGCGCCACGGCAATCCGCCGTTCGACCTCCTTCATCCGCTGGTTCAGGCGGACGAGCGGGTTCTCGTTCGCCGGATTCGACGAGAGCGAGACGTCTTCGCCCTCCAGACCGTCGAGCAGTTCGTCGTCCAAGCCGCGTTTTTTCGGGGGCATCGAATCCGGCTTGATGGATTCTTCGTCCGTCGGCTTGCGCGTAACAGGCAGCGGCCTCTTCGCAGGAGCCGGCTTTTCTGGCTCCGGGGCAAGGTCTTCGAGCAACTGTTCATCGAGCGACTTGGCGCCGCGCGGTTTCGGTTCGACAGCCGAAGCAGTGGGCCAAGCCGAAAGCACAAACAGCATCACGGCCAGGCCACCGGTCGCTGCGAAAGTTCTAAAGGATGTTGACAACCGACTTCGGAAGTCGACGCAGGGGCGGACTGGAGCGCGCGAAATCACGGCTTGCGGGCCATTCGACGTGATGCTGGTTTTATTCCCACCGGAACAAGCGCGGATGGTGGCGATTGTCAAAACTGATAAGGGACGCATCCGATTTCCTCCCATGTCGCCGCCCTCGGGTGTTCTTGTTTTTGAATTATAACGCGCGAAGCGACCCGTAGGGAACGCCGTCCCCGGCGTTTGACGACAAGCCGACAGGATGCGGTCTTCACTACGGCCGCGGCACGCCGCGGGCAGCCCTAATCCAGATATACAAACTCGTTCAGGTTCAGCACCAGCAGGCAGTAGTAGTCGATCGCCTGCCGGGCGTCCAGGCCATGCTCTTTTTCGAGCTGTTCGATCAGGGCCACGCCGCGGGCCACGCTCGCGTCGTCGGCCGCACGACAGAGAGCCAGCCGCAACGCCAGCCGCACCTGCGCGGCACGGTCGCCGCCCGCTTCACGCCGCAGCCGCGCGGCAAGCTGGCCGGCCTGCTCGTGGGCGAACTCCCCGTTGAGCATTCCCAAAGCCTGGGCCGGTTGCGTGGTCACGAATCGCGCCTCGCAGCTTGCGTCCGTGTCGGGGAAATCAAAATCGGCCAACAGCGGCGTAATCAGCGAGCGTTTGACGTGAATGTAGACGCTGCGGCGGGCCTGCTCGTCGGGCGGCGAATCGCCCCAGCCTTTGCCCGGCGCCGATTGCGTCGCCATCACGTCCGCCGACAACTTCGGATAATAGCTCGGCCCATACATCCGCGAATTCAACCGGCCTACGACCGCCTGGATCGAATCGCGGATTTCTTCGGCGCTCAACCGCCGCAGGTTGAACCGCCAGAACAGGTCGTTGCTCGGATCGCGCGCCAAAGCGGCCGCGTTCGATTCCGACGACATCCGGTAGGCGTTGGAGAGCAGGATCGTGCGGTGCAGCGGTTTGATTTGCCAGCCGCGGTCCATGAATTCACTGGCCAGCCAATCGAGCAACTCCGGATGCGTGGGCCGGTCGCCGAGGTAACCGAAATTGTTGGGCGAGCGGACGATGCCGCGGCCGAAATGATGCTGCCAAATACGATTGACCATGACGCGGGCCGAGAGCCGGTTGTCGGGCGAGGCAATCCACTCCGCTAACACGCGTCGCCGGCCGGCGGTGGCTTGACCGGCCGATGCCGCGGGCAGCACGGGTTGGCCGCCGGCAATCAGGACCGGAAACCCCGGCTCGACTTTCGCTCCCGGCACATGCGCGTTGCCCCGCACCAGCAGGTGCGTTTCGGGCGGCTGCGGCTCCTCCGTGACGCACAGCGCATACTCGGCCGGGGCCGGCTCGCGCTTCAACCGCTGCAATTCCGCGAAGCGCCGGCGATAGTCGGCATACCATTCTTGTCCGAGCAACTTGGCGGCCTGCGACCTCAGAATGTCCGGCAACTCCCGCGCTCCGGCGAACGGGCGTTTTCCATCGCCGCTGGACAGCGGTCGCCGCTCGAACCCCGGCCCGCTCCACGCCACGCTCAGACCTCGCCCGCCCTGTGCCTGAAAATAGTCGAGGCGAATCGGCGCCAACCCCTGCTTGAGCGACGCGCCGGCCTGCTGCGGACTGCCCACGCTGTGGATGCCGTCGTATTCGATCAGCCGCTGCCCGGCGATGGTGAGCCGAGAGCCGTCGTCGGAATCGACGACGAACGTGTAGTCGCCGTCGACCGGCACCTTCAGAAAGCCGGTGAACACGAAACCGAAATCGCTCTCCCGCGTGGCCAGGCCGATGTCGAAGCGGCCGTCGCCGACCTTGCCGATCGTCTCCGGCTTGAGGTTGTCGAAGTCGGGCAACCGGTCCCAACGATCGCGATAGAAGCGATATTCAAGATCGTCGAGATCGGCTTGCCTCACCGAGTCGCCCTCGTGCGACTTGCGATAGATCGCCACGAATTCGTTTTCCAGCGCCGTCACCTGGCCTTGCAGCTCATCGCGGCGAGCTTCCCGCTGGCGCACGCGCTGTTCATAGGCCCGTCGGTCGGCGTCGCTCTCGAACAGCGGCCGCTCGATGTTCGGCCCCGTCGTCGTCATCGGCTTGATGCCGTGAAAAAAAGCGAGCAGGCTGTAGTAATCGTGCTGCGGAATGGGATCGATCTTGTGGTCGTGGCAACGGGCACAGTTGACCGTCAGGCCCAGAAACACTTGTCCGGTCGTCGTCACCAGATCGTCAAGCGTGTCGTATTGTGCTTGCAGCCGGTCGGCCGGCTCGTCGTCCCACAGGCCGAGTCGATAGAAGCCGGTGGCAATCAGCTTCTCCGGAGTGACGGGCGGAAGTTCGTCGCCCGCCAACTGTTCGCGGACGAACTGGTCGTAAGGCTTGTCGTCGTTGAACGAGCGGATGACATAGTCGCGATAGCGCCAGACGTGCGGCTTGGGGCCGTCGCGTTCGAAGCTGTTCGTCTCGGCGTAGCGCACCGCATCGAGCCAATGCCGCGCCCACCGCTCGCCATATTGGGGCGAGGCAAGCAGGCGGTCGACCAACCGCTCGTAGGCGTCGGGCGAACGATCGGCCAGAAAGGCATCCACTTCGTCGGGCGTGGGCGGCAATCCGGTCAGATCGTAATGCACGCGACGCAGCAGGGCCAGCTTGTTGGCCGGCGGCGCCGGTGCGAGGCCGTTTTGCTCCAACCGGCTGAGGATGAAGGCGTCGATTGGGTTGCGGACCCAGTCGCGGCGATTCACGGTCGGTACGGCCGGACGAACAACCGGCTGGAACGCCCAGTGCTCTTCCCACTTGGCGCCCTCGGCGATCCAGCGGCGAATGAGCGCGACCTGCGCGGCATCGAGCGGCTTGCCTTCCGGCGGCATCCGCTCGGATTCATCCGCAACGGCAATGCGCCGCAACAGTTCGCTTTGGTCGGGCTGGCCGGGCACGACGGCATGTTCGCCCGAATCGAGCTCGGCCAGGGCGGTCTGGCGCTGGTTCAATCGCAATCCACCTTCGCCCTTGTCGGGGCCGTGGCAGGCGAAACAGCGTTTGGCGAAGATCGGCTGGATGTCGCGGCCAAAATTGATCGCTGCCGCCGGCGACTGCGCAGAGGCCGGACGGCAAAGCATCAAAAACGTCACCGCCGCGACTGCCGCCGGCACGGTCGTTACGCGCCGGCGGTCAGCGGCAGCAGCGCTCGAAATCAGTTCGACGCGATCGTACACAGCAGCGTCTCAGGTGGGCAAAGACTCTTGGCGAGAACCCTGGCTGGACGTGCCAGCCAGGGCCTACGATTCATTGTGTCCCACAGGCGGCCTTGTGACAACGGAGCAAGCGGTCTACGCTACACCGGCGTAACCGAGGCCGCCTTCGGCCCCTTCCCTTTGCCTCCGCCGCCCTGATCGAGCGTGAACTCCACTTCCTGGCCTTCCGTCAAATCATCGTACTGGGCGCCGGTGACAACCGACGTATGGAAAAAGACGTCCTGTCCTCCCTGCTGCTTGATGAATCCAAACCCTTTGTCTTGGACGAGCTTCTTGATCGTTCCCTTCGGCATGACAAACACTCCGCGCTAAAACTGCTTCGCGAAAACCTGGTGGATACGGCACGCTCTCGTTCGCGTTTCCGACAGCGCCCGCCGTTAATCAGTTGGTGATCTCAGCCAGAACGCTATTCCAAGGTCGGTAACTAAACGGAGAAGCGGCCAAAAGATTGGCCACATTCTAACCCTGCCTACGGGCGGCAGCAACGGGGGCGCCTTTCTTTTGACGTAAGTCGAAGCGGCGATAATCCCCATTCGTCTGGTCCGACGGACCCTTCCGGCTAAAATGCCGCTCGATAGACTTCTTCGATGTCGGCCACCGTCGGCACACGCGGGTTGACCCGCAGGATTCGCTTGATGGCAAACGCCTTCTCGGCAAACCGAGGAAGCTGCTCGCCGGTCACCCCCAAATCTCGCAAACGTGCGGGAATGCCGATGGCCGCCTTAAGCCGTTCGACCGCCGCGATCGCCCGTTCGGCCCCCTGGGCTTCCGTCAGGCCGCGGATGTCTTCGCCCAGCAGTTCAGCAACGCGGGCGAACTGCTTGACGCGCACCGGCAGGTTGTAGCGCATCACAAACGGCAACAGCAGGCCGTTGCCCGCGCCGTGCGAACAATGCACCGCGCCGCCCACGGGATACTCCATCGCATGCACCAGGGCCACGCCGGTGTTCGAGAACGCCAGCCCGGCGACGGTGGCCGCCAGCGACATCCCTTCGCGGGCGATGAGGTTGTGCGGCTCGCACACCGCGGCGACCAGGTGCCGGCCGATCTGCTCGATCGCTTTTTCCGCCAGGCAATCGGCCAGCGGATGCCGGCCCTGATAGACCGAGCATTCGCCTTCAGGCAACGGAAACGCCTCGTTATCGACCGCCGTGTAGGCTTCGATGGCGTGCGTCAGCGCGTCGATGCCGCTATCGGCCGTGACCTTGGCCGGGCAGCTTACCGTCAGCAGCGGATCGACGATGGCCAGCTTGGGCCGCAGGTAGTTGCTCAGCACCCCGACTTTGATCTGGTTGGCCGTATCGGTCAGCACCGAGGCGGCGGTCACCTCGCTGCCGGTGCCCGACGTGGTGGGAATGCAGACCAGCGGCAGCACGGGACCCGGCACGCGGTTTTCGCCCACATAATCGCGCGGACCGCCGCCATGAGCCAGCACTGCGGCCACGATCTTGGCCAGGTCCATGTTGCTGCCGCCGCCCAGCCCCAACACACCGCCGGGCTTGATGCGCCGCGCTTCGGCCAGACAGCGTTCGACGAGATCGAGCGACGGTTCCGGCTGTCCGCCGCTGAACACCTCGACTGCGATGCCGGCCGAGACCAGCGCGTCGCGCACGCCCCGGTCGAGCCCGGCGGCGATGAGCCTCTCGTCGGTGACCAAGAGCACTCGGCGGAGCCTTAACTGTTCCGCGAGCTGGCCCGTCTGGTTGGCGGCGCCGCTGCCGAAAACGAGTTGTCCGGCCGAATAAAAGTTCCAGGTGGTTCGCATGCTGCAACTAGCTTATCGCTTGCGGTTCAGCGGTCCATATCGCAGCTCAGGCCGCCGGCGGCGTGCAGGTAGGCGCTGCGGACGTAGTCGATCACCATGCGATGGGCACTGAACCGCCAGGCCAGCGAGCTGATCGAGTTCATCATCCGCTTGATCCAGTGGCGAGGCAGCCCGTCGATGTCGTAATCGTAATAGAGCGGAATCACCTGGTCTTCCAGCACGCGGTAGAGGTCGGCGCCGTCGCGGCGGTCGTTCACTTCGTCTGAAACGTGGCTGGTGCCTTTGCCGATCGCAAAACCGTTGCTGCCGTCGTAGGCTTCCGCCCACCAGCCGTCGAGCACCGAAAGATTCAGCCCGCCGTTGAGCACCACCTTTTGCCCGCTCGTGCCGGAGGCTTCCAGCGGCCGCCGCGGATTGTTCAGCCACACGTCGACGCCCTGCACCAGGTGGCGGCAGACGTTGATGTCGTAGTCCTCGATAAAGGCCACGCGCCCCGCGAACCGCGGATCGTGCCGCAGGTTGGCGATGCGCTTGACGAGCTGTTTGCCCGGCTCGTCGGCCGGATGGGCCTTGCCGGCAAAGATAATCTGGATCGGCCGCTGCGGATCGTTCACCAGGCCCGATAGCCGGTCGAGCTCGCTGAGAATCAAATCGGCCCGCTTATACGTGGCAAACCGCCGGGCGAAACCGATAGTAAGCACGTGCGGATCGAGCATGTTTCGCGCGGCTTCGACCACTTCGTCGCTTTCGCCGCGGCGGCGGCACTGCCGGCTCACGCGTCGCCGCACGAACGCCAGTAGCAGGTTCTTCAGCGCGTAGTGGGTCTCCCACAGCTCGCCGGGATCGACGTTATGGATGCCCTGCCAGGCATCCGACTCGGCCATGCGTTTGAACCAATCGACCGGAAAATTGCGGTCGTAGAGCTGCTGCATCTGCCAGGCCAGCCAACTCGGCACGTGGACGCCGTTGGTGATGTGCCCGATGGGAATCTCTTCTTCCACGCGCCAGGGCCAGAGGTGGGCCCACATGCGGCGGCTGACATGCCCGTGCAGCGAACTGACGGCGTTTGCCCGACGTGAAAGCTTCAACGCCAGCACGGTCATGCAAAACGTTTCGCCGCCGTTGTGCGGCTCGACGCGGCCGAGGCCCATAAGCTGGTCGAGCGAGATGCCCAGCCGGTCGCGCAGCGGACCCAAGTGTTCTTCGATCAGGCCCGCATCGAAGCGGTCGTGGCCGGCAGGCACGGGCGTGTGCGTGGTGAAGACCGTATGCTGCGCCATGTCGCGCAGCGCCTCGTCAAAGGTCAGCCCGTCCGACTCCATCATGTCGCGGACCGCTTCCAGCGTGGCGAACGCGCTGTGACCCTCGTTCAAATGGAACACGCCGGGCGTGATGCCCAGCGCTTTCAAGGCCCGCACGCCGCCGACGCCGAGCACCAGCTCCTGGCGAACGCGCGTGCGGTGATCGCCGCCGTACAGCCGGCTGGTCAGCTCGCGGTCCTCCGGACTGTTGCCGTCGACGTCGCTATCGAGCAAATACAGATGCACCCGGCCCACGCGCATCAACCACACTTTGGCCACCAGCTTGCCGGTGCGGGTCTCGATGATCACGTGGATCGGTTGTCCGTCGATGCCGACGGCCGGCACCATCGGCAGGTTTTCGACCTTCGTATCGAGGTACTCCTGTTGCTGGTAGCCTTCGTGGTCGAGGTGCTGCTTGAAATATCCCTGATCGTAAAACAGGCCGACGGCGATAAAGGGAATACCCAGGTCGCTGGCGGTCTTGACGTGGTCGCCCGAAAGCACGCCCAGGCCGCCGGAATAGATCGGCGCCGACTCGTGCATGCCGAACTCCGCCGAGAAATAGGCGACGGGCTTCGACCCCAGCACGCCGGCGTGGGTGTTGCCCCAGGTCTGGTTGTTGCTCAGGTACTCCTTCAGCCGCCGATAGGCGTGGTTGATGCGGCTGTAGAGCACCAGTTCCGCCGCCCGCATTTCCAGCCGTTCGGGCGTGAACTCGCTCAGCAGGGCAATCGGGTTATGGTCGAGTTGCCGCCAGCGAATGGGGTCGAGATCGCGGAACAGGTTGACGACTTCCGGCTGCCAGCTCCACCAGAGGTTGTTCGCCAGGGCAAGGCACTTGTCGTAAGGCGTGGCCGAACCGATGCCGGGGGTGGTGAAGCGCGGCGGTGGCTGGGCAGTCGCAGGCTCAATATGAATGGGTTCGATCTCGGTTTGGCTCATCGACGCTGTTCCTCCGAAGAGCGAAACAAACGGGTTTGCAGCAAATAGACCGCATATTATAGCGACTTGGCAGAATAGGGCGACCCCAGTGTGGGCTACAGCCCCACGTGGGCAAGACTCTGTAGGGAACGGACTCCGTGCCGTTCCGCGCGCACCGGACGATCAGCAATCGGCATTCGGCGGAACGGCACGGAGTCCGTTCCCCACAGAGGACCCGCTCCGGCACCCGATCACCCCTGCGCGCTCTGCTCCAGCTTTGATATTTTCTCGACTCGCCGGGCATGGCGTCCGCCCTCGAACTCGGTCTTCAGCCAGATTTCGACCATGCGGTCGATCAGCTTTTCGCCCAGCATGTCGGCCGAGAGGCAAAGCACGTTGAGGTCGTTGTGGCGGCGGCTCATCTCGGCCGAGAGATCATCGTGACACGGCGCCGCGCGGACGCCCGGAAACTTGTTGGCCACGATCGACATGCCGATGCCGGTGCCGCAGATCAAAATGCCGCGATCGACCTCTTGGCGGCTGACCTGCTCGGCCACGATCCGCGCCACGTCGGGATAATCGACGCTCTCGGCGCTGTGCGTGCCCGCATCGACGACGTCCTGATTCAGCCGCTTGAGCAGGTCGATGAGCTTTTGCTTGGTGGCAAAGCCGCGATGGTCGCTGCCGATCGCAATTCGCATGAAGGTCACCTCGATATTTCAGGTCGGTGGCCGGGGCAAAGCCTTAGGGGCCGACTTGCTCCGCCGCCCACCGCACCCAGCCTTCGATCTCCGGTCTCATCTGCGCCAGACAGCGTTCATACATCTCCGCGGGTCCGCCCACGGGGTCGGGCACGTCGGCCCCGTCGTGGCTGAGCAGCTTGACGCGCTCCGCCGCGCCCGGCCACTCGGCCAGGATGGCCTGCCGGTGCGAGCGCGTCATGGCCAGCATCACGTCGGCGTGCCGGACGAGCTGTTCGGTCAGCGGCTGGCTTTCGTGCCCGGTCAAGTCGACGCCCAGCGGCGCCAAGACACTGATGGCCTCGGCCGCGGCGCGGCCGCCCAGCATGGCCGCGATTCCGGCGGAGCTCACAATCACGCCGCGGTCTTCCAGATCGTCCGGCTTGCAGCCCAGCTTCTCCGCGAGTAAATGGCGGAACAGCCCTTCGGCCATGGGGCTGCGGCAGGTGTTCCCGGTGCAGACAAAAAGCACGATCATGCTCGCCAACCGCTTCAAGGTATGTGCCGAGACCACTCCGACTTCCACCACGTCGAAACTGCGGTCATGCACCTTGACCACGCTCGAGGGCTGGCCAAAGCGGCTCCGCCCGTCGTCGAGCACGAGCTGCAGATCGTCGCCGAAGCGTTCGATCATCTGCTGGGCCGTGACCAGTTCCGACGCTCCATCCCGTCGCACGTTGGCGAACACCACGGGCCCGGCCAACAGCCGCAAGACATCGAGCACCACGTGGTGCCCCGGCACGCGCAGGCCAACGTGCTCGTCGTGAATCAGCGCTTGCTGCACCTCGCGATCGAGCTGCCTCAACAGGCTGTCGGGGTGGCGGTCTTCGACGATCATCGTCACCGGCCCGGGCCAGCAGCGGCGCGACAGCCGTCGCGCCAGCGGACTGAGCACGGGAGCATAATCCAGCGCTTCGTCGGCGCTCTTGATGGCCAGCGTCAAGGCCTGACCGTCGTCCGCGGCGAACGTGCGCAGCCGGGCCACCGCCTCGTGGCTCAAGGCGCTGGCCGCCAGGCAATAGACGGTTTCGGTCGGCAGCGCAACCAGGTGCCCTTCGGCCAAGGCTTGCACGGCGCGATGCACCACATCGCGCGAATCCTCCGCGCTGCGCAACTCGATCACGACGGGAGGCATCGACGGCGCCCCACGGCAAAACAGGGTCGAAAATGTAAAACCTTACTATACCGGCTGTTAGGCGCCGCGGTCAAGCCACGCTGGCAGAACGCGATCCCCGAACCCGACGTGCAACAGCCGACATTACTTGATAGTATGGAAGAGGCCACGAAATCACGCGTGGCTATGCTGCAAGCCGCACTGCCAAGAAATATGTCCGGCCGACGTTGCCTTTTGTTGTCCCGCCGCCAACGGATCTCCGCCGTGTTGGCGACCGTTTTGCTTTCCGCAGTCCGCCCGGCGGCCGCCGCATCGCGAGTGCCGGAAGTGAAGACCCCCCAGCAAAAGCTGCAGGCACTGGAGTACTTTCGCAAGAGCGGCCCGTGGAAAACCATCAAGCACAGCGGCGTCTTCACGGAAAAAGACCTCGATAAGACGCTGGAGTACGAGATCAAGCTGCCCGCCGACCGCTTCGCCCGGCTGGTCGACGACGCCACGTTTTTTCGCCGTGTCACGTTCGACCTGACCGGCCAGCCGCCCAAGATCGAAGAGCTGGATAAGTTCGCGGCCGACGCCACGCGCGACAAGCGGTCGAAGCTCGTCAGCCGCCTGCTGGAGAGCGGCGGCTTCGCCACGCGCTGGGCGAAGTTCTGGTGCAACGTGATGCTCTACAACAGCCAGGTCGACAAGCGGCGGCTGAATCAGGCGGCGATGGAGAAATGGCTGGCCGAGCAGCTCCAGCGGCACGACGGCTGGGACCAGATCGTGGCCCAGATCCTGGCGGCCGACGGCAAGGACAAGGACAACGGCCCCGACAACTTCGGCCTGGCCTGCGAGAACCAGCCGACCCAGCTCGCCGCCGAGACGGCGCGGGTGTTCATGGGCGTCAGCATTCAGTGTGCGGAGTGTCACGACCATCCCTTCGACCGCTGGAAGCGGATTCAGTTTCACGAACTAGCGGCGTTTTTCTCGCGCGGCAAGTATTACATGCCCGACTTGAAAAACCCGCCGGAGAAGACCGAGGTGGTGCCCCGCTTTCTGCTGGGCGAGCAGCCACCGCCCGACCTGCCGCCCGACGCCCGGCGCGTGGCGGTAGCCGCTTATCTGGTCTACAACCCGAACAACTACTGGTTTGCCAGGGCCTACGTGAACCGCGTCTGGAACGAGCTGATGGGCGACGGATTCTACGCCGTCGATAGCCTCGGCCCCGACGGCGACGTGACGCACAAGCTGATCGTCAACCGCATGGCCTACGTGTTTCGCAACCAGCAGTTCGACCCGCGTTGGCCGTTCCACGTGATCATGAACTCGCACGCCTATCAGCGGCGGTCGCGCACGCCCGGCCCGTCGCAGACGCTGTTCACCGCGGTGCGTCCCACGCGGCTGCGGGCAGACCAGGTGGCGGCCGCCGTCGCCGGCGTGGTGGGCAGCGACAAGCTCACGCCCGAAGTCGAGCATATTTTCGCCGTCGATCCGTCGCTGCCGCTGGCCGACGTGAAAGGGGCCATCCAGCAGGTGCTGTTTTTGATGAACAATCCGGCCTTGCAGTCGGGCATCAAGACCGGCCCCTTTACGCAGCGGCTGCAAAAGATCGCCGGCGACGACAAGCTGATCGACGAGCTGTATCGGGGCCTGCTGGGGCGCGAGCCGAACGACCGCGAGCGCGACCGCGCGGCCGATTTTCTGAAGCAATCGCACAACCGCCAGGAGGCCGTCGCCGACCTGGTTTGGATCCTCGTCAACTCCACCGAATTCATTGCGAGGCGTTAAAGTCGCTGGAGTAGTGATGCCAGCCGGATATCGCGGCAGAGGTCTGAGTCAGCCGGAAGTCGATGCAATCACCGCGGCTTTCCGCGCCGCAGGGGGACTTGTGGACCAGAGCCCGGACGCCCAGCAGTACCTCAAGACGAGAAAGGCGGGAGGACTCACGCTGAACGAGCAAACAATCCTCCTTCCTGCGAAGCCGACCAGGACCGCGGTGTTTGAAGAACTCGTCCATGCGGAACAGTTCCGCAGTGGCGTGACGATCGAAGCTGACACCGGAGGGGTGCTGCGCTTTGAGGCTGAAGCCGCCGAGATCTTGATCCGACATCGACACACTTGGCAGCTTCCGCGGGATGAATTGCGTCAAGTTATCGCAAACCTGCGGAACATCAGAGCGGAGTTGCAAAGACTGGATACCGTGGAATAGACTCGTATTTATGACACGAACTGCCACCGACAAACTTACTGCTACGGTCGTCGAGGCAATGAACCTTGGCGAACTTTTTCCGGGATCGGTTCTCGGAGGACGGATCGGCCTCGATGTTCGCGTGGAACGCGGTTCGCTCAATAGAGGCAAAAGAGTGCGGCTGCAAAGCCTCGATTCTGAAGAAGAGGTCGAAATCGTGGGAATTGAAATGTTGAGCAATCGCGACGACCCGAACATCGTTCGCATCATCTGCTCCCAGCCCAAGCTGCTGCGGCTTCCGACGGGGCGCCTGGAAGGGTGGGCAATCACCGAGGAATAGCGTGCGGATGCAGAGCGACTGCGCGCTTGTGCGTGATTGCTTTGGCGGTGAGCAAGTGTTGAAAGGTGATGGAGTGGCAGGACACGGGGCTCCCTCGAAAGGTGCTGAACCATGCAACGACCAGTAATATGCACGTCGCCAACCACGACACCATTGGCCGGGCAATGCCGACCAGACGAAACGTGCCTGCACCTCCGCGTCACCGCCGATGGCTGCGTGTCGCGGCGAAGCTTCTTCCGGCTCGGCACGGCCGCGCTGGCCGGCTCGGGCCTGCTGGGCCAGATCCGCCTGCATGCCGACGAGCTGAAGAAGCAGGGCCGCTCGTGCATTCTCGTCTGGCTGGCCGGCGGTCCGAGTCAAATGGAAACCTGGGATCCCAAGCCCGGCACGCCCAACGGCGGCCAGACCAAGGCCATCAGCACCAAGGTCAGCGGCGTGCAGATCGCCGAGTATTGGCCGAAGCTGGCCGGCTCGCTCGACCGCTGGGGTCTCATTCGCTCGATGACCAACAAGGAAGGCGCCCACGAGCGGGCGACCTATCAATTGCACACCGGCCGCCGCCCCACCGGCTCGCTCAAGTTTCCCAATATCGGCTCGGTGGTCGCCGAGCAGTTGGGCCGCCGCGACGCGGAGCTGCCCAACTTCGTCAGCATCGGCAACACCATCGGGTCGGGCTTCTTGGGCGTCCATTCGCAGCCGTTCATCGTGCATAAGGCCGGCGCCTTGCCCGACAATGTGGCCCAGAGCGTTCCCAAAGACCACCTCGAGCGGCGGCTGGCGATGCTGCACGAGCAGAACGCGCAGTTTGCGCTGGCCGGAGCCAAGAACCTGGCCGAAGAGCAGCAAGGGCTTTATGCGCAGGCCACGCGGATGGTGCTGTCGCCCAAGCTCAAGGCGTTCCAGCTCGAAGGCGAATCGGAGAAGACGCGCGAGGCTTACGGCCACAGCGCCTTTGGCCAAGGGTTGCTGGTGGCCCGGCGGCTGGTCGAGTCGGGCGTGCCGTTCGTGGAGGTGCAACGCGGCGGCTGGGACAACCATCAAGAAATCTTCAAGGCCATGCCAAAGATGGCCGGCGAAGTCGATCAGGGCATCTGGGCGTTGGCCGCCGATCTCCACCAACGGGGCCTGTTGGAACGCAACCTGGTGTTGTGCATGGGCGAATTCGGCCGCACGCCGAAGGTGAACGCCCGCGCCGGCCGCGACCATTGGCCCAAGACGTTCAGCGTGCTGTTGAGCGGGGCGGGCATTCGCGGCGGGCGCGTGATCGGCAAGACCACGCCCGACGGCAGCGACGTGGCCGAACAGCCGGTCTCCGTGGAAGACCTGTTCCAGACGATCTGCGCCGCGATCGGCCTCGACGCCGGCACCACGCTGGAAGCGCCCAACGGCCGCCCGATCAAGATTGTCGACGGCGGGCGGTTGATTACGGGGCTGTTTAGTTAGCCTCGAGCAGGTCCGTGAAAAGCTCGGACTCCCATCGCGACCGTAAAGAGGCCAATCGCGACAGATTCATCCAGGAAGCTTGTGCAGATTCTCCTTACCAACGACGACGGCATTTACGCGCCGGGCCTGGCGGCGCTGGAGCGTGAACTGCGCCACTTGGGCGAGGTCTGCGTGGTGGCGCCGGCGGTCGAGCAGAGCGGCGTGGGACACTCGATCACCTTCCTCAGCCCGTTGGTGGTCAAGGAACTGTTCGACGGCGACCGGCGGCGCGGCTGGGCCGTCGAAGGCAGCCCGGCCGATTGCGTCAAGCTCGGCATCTTCGAGTTCTGCAAGTATCGGCCCGACCTGGTCGTGAGCGGCATCAACGGCGGACTCAACGCCGGCATCAACGTGCTCTATTCGGGCACGGTGGCGGCGGCCATCGAAGGGGCGTTTTTCGAAATCACCAGCATCGCCGTGTCGCTGGAGTACGACGAGCACGCGCGGTTCGACCGGGCGGCCCGACTGGCCCGCGAAGTGATCGAGCAGCTTCTGAAGCTCAAGGGGCCGTCGCCGCAGCTTTACAACTTGAACATTCCCACAGTGGCCTTGGAGCGGCCCGCCGAGGTGCGCGTGGTGCCCATGGGCGCGGCCCGCTATGGCGAACAATTCGAGAAGCGGCGCGACCCGCGCGGCCGGCCTTATTATTGGGCCGTCAACGGACCGCCCCCGCCGCAGACCGCGCACGAGACCGATCTGAGCGCTTTGGCCGCGGGATTTGTTACACTAACGCCATTGGACTTCGATATGACGAAGCGGACCGTCTTGTCCGAAATGGAACGCTGGAACTTTCACCTGACATTGGAGTGAGACCATGAAACACCGTTGTGCCTTGATCGCGTTGGGGCTGGCTTTCTGCGCCGGATGTGGCGACTTGGGCGGCAATCGCCGCCAGGCCAGCGGCAGCGCGGGCGGGGCCGGGCTGGTCGGCTCGGACATCAATGCGCTCGCCGCCCCGGCTCAGCCGGCGCAACCGGCCGGCGCGGCCGCCCCGGTCGCTCCGCCCGCCGCCATGACGGGTCCGCCGCCGAATCTGCCGGGGGCCGCCGGCCAAGCTGCGGCGCAACCACCGGCGCCGGGCGCCGCCGCCGCGCCGGCCACACCCCAAGTGCCCGGTTCGTTTCCGGGCTTGCCCGGCGTGACTCTGCCCGGCCAGCCGCCACCGAGCGTCGTCACCGAAAAAGCCCAGGCCGGCGTGACGGGCAAGGGCAACTATGGTCCCGGCGTGGTCACGACGCCGGTCAGCGTGTACTTTCAGGCGCAGGAACGGCTGATCTTCTTGCAGGTCGATCAGGCCATGAACCTCTATGAAGGCGAGCACGGTTTCAAGCCGAAAACGGAAGAAGAATTCATGAAGAAGATCATCGAGTTCAATCAGATTCGCTTGCCGCAGCTTCAGCCCGGCTACAAGTACAAATACGATCCGCAAAAGGCCGAGCTGCTGGTCGAGCACCCGCAGCCGTAGATTCCAAAATCGACCTGGTTAATGGGCCATAGGGTGGGACGAGAGCTTGCGAGCGCCGGCCCACCGTCGTTAGGGCATACTATGGCTCAGGCGCCGCGGTCGGTTGCGTTGCGGAAAACAAGCCGCTCGCGGCGACATGCGCGCCAATAACTCCTGTTGGCGCCGTGGATTGCAAACGCTCCTCGGGCGTGGCCGTAACGACGACCGCAACCACCGAAGTAGGCGGCGGGCAAAGAAGCGGGCACCGGGCGTGCCCGCGTAGCGTCTCGATGTACCACCTACTTTCTACCCCTCGATGATCTTGTTCCCGAAAAACAGCCCCTCCAGGTCGGCCAGGCGGAAGCTGGCGCGATGCTGGATGCTGTCGTTGACCAGCCGCATCAGGGCGTGGGCTTCGAGAAACGAGACGCTGCGGACCGGCTCCGCGGCCATGTAGCCGGCCAGGTTCTCCAGGTCGTGCCGGCGAAAACCGCTGCCGACGACCACGAAATAAATGCGGTCGATGCCGGACTGGGCCAGCTCGCGGCCGTGCCGCGTGGCGTAATCGCAGAACTGCCGGTCGTCGGTGCCCAGCGTGTAGCCCGTGCTGCGCACTTTGGCGTCGAGCACCAGCCCGAAGCGGTCGGCCGGGGCCAGCGCCAGGCAATCGGCCGCGCGGCCGCAGCCTTGCCCCAGTTCTTTCACCACGAAGCCCAGGCTGCGGAAGGCGTCGGCGCATCGCTCTTCGAACAACAGCGACGCCGGTTTCTCCTCGTCGCCATCGCCCGCTCTGTAGGGAACGCCCTCCGTGGCGTTCCGCTCCGTGGCGTTCCGCACACCCCGCGCCAGGTCGGCCAAGTCGCACAGTCCGGCCGGCAAGAAGGGAAACCGCGTCGCCGCGCCGCTGGAGGATGGCCCGGGGACCCGCGCGCGGGTGAGGCCGTCTCGTGAGGGTGCGGCGCTGTCGTGCTCCGCGACATCTCCTCTCGGCCAAAGCCTTTGCTGCCGATCGATGACGCGCACGCCGACGTTCAAGAACCGCACGTCGCCCGGATGTTGCCGGACCGTGCGTTCCACG